>JALOMK010000358.1 GCA_025455505.1 Bacteroidales bacterium | reverse complement strand
TTCCTCAACCGGCTGCCTTTGCACTCGGGGCATGTCGTCTTTCCCCTGTACCTGCTTAGCAATACCCTGTACTGTATCTTGTATTTCTTTTCCTCGAGGTGCTCGAAGAACCTGTCTATCCCGTAAAAATACCTGTTGCCCTTCCATAAAAGCTGCCGTTGCTCGTCGCTCAGCTGGAAATAGGGCCTGTGAACCGGAAAATCGAAGCGGTCGGCATTCGCGATCAGCCTCTCTTTCCATTTTTTCATAGTTTCCCCTTTCCAGCATACTATGGCGTCATCATATACAGAGAGGTTCTGGTTCGGGATGACAAGATTCTCGTCTATCCCGATAATCTTGCTGTATCCCTCGCAAAGAGGGCATGCACCCACAGGGCTGTTGAACGAAAACAGATGCTCCGTGGGTTCCTCGAAGCGTATGCCGTCTTCCTCGAAGCTGTTCGAAAAGCTTTCCCTGCGGGTTCCTTTGTCGTCTATTACAAGCACCTGGCAGTATCCCTTTCCTGTATGGAAGGCCAGCGATGCTGAATCGGCTGCCCTGCTGAATACATCGGCGGAGTGACTCATCACGAGCCTGTCAATTACAATGTTAACACTGCTGCCGGGACTGAATTCATCAAAAGCAGTCATCTCGTCGAGCCTCAGGAGTTCTCCTCCTCTTTCAATCCTGTTGAAGCCCTGCTTCACGAGAAAACTGAAATATTCCGAAGGTGAAATGCTGCCGGGAATTTCCCCGGCGGAAGTTATTACAACCTGGCTGCCCTCGCCGAGGGACGCAAGATAATCAACAACGTCGTCGGCGCTGTGTTTCTTTACCTCCCTGCCTGAAACGGGCGAATATGTGCGACCGATACGGGAAAAGAGAAGCCTGAGATAATCGTATATCTCTGTAGAGGTTCCGACAGTAGAGCGCGGGTTTCTGGAGTTGACCTTCTGCTCAATTGCAATTGCAGGGGGAATACCGTTAATGAAATCGACCTCGGGCTTGTTCATCCTCCCGAGAAACTGCCTTGCGTATGCGGAAAGGCTCTCGACATACCTTCTCTGGCCTTCGGCATATACAGTGTCGAATGCAAGAGATGACTTTCCCGATCCTGAAACACCTGTAATTACAATGAGTTTATCGCGCGGAATATCGAGACTTACATTCTTCAGATTATGGACTCTTGCTCCCTTTATTTCTATCCTTCCCTGCATCGGCAACAAAATTCGTCAAAATTTATTGTTAATATCTTGTTAATTTCCTTAAAAAATGTTTTGAAATTAAAAAAATTGTTTTCTTTGTGAAATCATTATAACCAAAAAAAAGGAGGACTGCCTATAGAATAATTCTACTCTGTTTAACTTAAAGAGTGAATTATGAATAAAAATGTTTCCGATTACGAACTGATAACCAGGTTCGTAAAAGGTGAGCAGTCCTGCTTCGAGCATTTAATCCACCGTCATAAGAACAAAGTGTTCGCCTATATAAATCTTTATATACGCGATCAGGCACTTGCCGAGGATATTTTTCAGGATACCTTCCTGAAGGTGATGCAATCGGTTAAGTCAGGGAAGTACTCCGACAACGGGAAGTTCATTTCCTGGGTGATGCGGATAGCGCATAACCTGATAATTGATCATTTCAGGAGGGTGAAGCAGATGAACACCGTGTCGAATGACAACTATGAGTCTGACATCTTCAATTCGAAGAGATTTGCTGAGGCAAATGTTGAGGACAATATGATAAGGCGGCAGATCCAGAAGGATATCAGGAAAATGATCAGCCGTCTTCCCGACGACCAGCGCGAAGTTGTTATCCTGAGGCATTATGCCGGTCTGAGCTTTAAGGAAATTGCCGACATCACAGATGTGAGCATCAACACTGCGCTCGGGAGAATGAGATATGCCCTCATCAACCTGAGGCGTACGATGGAAGAAAAGAAGATCAGTCTTACCCTTAACTGAAAAAAGAGGCCTGAGGCTGCAATAATAAAACCCGTGGCTTTCATACCGTGATATTAATGTAGATGATATTGACATCTATGAAGATGCATGGGGTTTATACAGCCAGTATCACGATGTGATTGAAATTCTCGACAAGCTCACTCCGGCAGTCAGCCGAAGATTAACAAGAAAACTGATAGCTGCTGTCAGGGAGAGAAAGTAAGAAAAAATAAAAAGTGCCCGGGAAGGGTACTTTTTTTTGCATTGTATGATTTAAAATACTATCTTTGTGATATCATAATAATATTATTCAAATGAAAAACGAATTCACAGTCAAACCCGTATCGGGTTACGTTGCACTCCTGGCGGCCTTTGCGCTGTTTGGGGGAGCCATTGCCGGCTTTGCCTTCAATATCATCTGGCTTGGCATTTCCTGCACGCTGCTCTTTGCATTCACGACCATAGGGTTTACAGTGGTTTACCCAAACGGTTCCTGCGTGATGGTTCTTTTCGGCGCCTACAAGGGTACGGTGAAGGAAAACGGTTTCTTCTGGATCAATCCCTTCTATATTACAAGAAAGGTGTCGCTCCGGGCAAGGAATTTCGACAGTGAGCCTATCAAGGTAAATGACAAGATTGGAAACCCGATTAAGATAGGCTTCGTGCTTGTATGGAAGGTGTCTGAGACATACAAGGCTGTATTTGAAGTGGACGATTATCAGCATTTCGTCCTTGTTCAGAGCGATGCGGCCCTTCGTAAGCTTGCAGGCCTGTATCCCTACGACAATTTCGAGGATCATGGCGAGATGGCCCTGCGCAGCGGTGGCGAAGAGATAAACGATGAGCTTGAGCGCGAGATAAGGGAGCGGCTTATAATAGCCGGCATCGAGGTTATTGAGGCAAGGATCAACTATATCGCCTATGCCGAGGAAATAGCCAATGCGATGCTCCGCCGACAGCAGGCAGCGGCAGTTGTGTCGGCGCGGTTCAAGATAGTCGAAGGTGCAGTGTCGATGGTTCAGATGGCACTTGCCCAGCTGTCGGAGAAAGGCATCGTTGAACTTGACGAGGAGAAAAAAGCTGCAATGGTGAGCAACCTGATGGTTGTTCTTTGCGGCGACAAGGATGCTACTCCGGTTGTAAACACCGGAACGCTTCACTCCTGATAAAAACATAATTCCTGACGGTGATGAGCGAAAAGAAGCCATTTGTACTGAGAATTGATCCGCGTAAGCTTAAGGCCCTTGAAAAATGGGCAGCCGATGAATTCAGAAGCACGAACGGGCAGATAGAGTACATTCTCGATCAGGCACTGCGAAAGACAGGCCGGTGGAAGGTAAAATCAACTCCGGAGGAAACTACTGATTTATAAAGAAGACGGAATGGCAGGCTGCAAGGCCTGCCGTTTCTGTTCTGAGCCTGCTCTGCCCCAGGCTCACTGGAATGAATCCTTCTGCAATTGCAAGACTCACTTCATCAGGACTGAAATCACCTTCAGGGCCTATCATTATAAGAACACTGCCTCCGGGTGTGCATGCATTTTTGAGTGCTGTCTTTTCCGGGAAGTCGCTGCAGAACGCTATCATTTTTTTCTCTTCCGTCCTGTCTTTCACAAAGCGGCTGAAATCAACAGGCTCTTCAAGGATTGTCTTAAGCGGCTTCACCGATTGTTTCATCGCCGATATTATTATCCCTTCGAGCCTTTCAGCCTTCACTGTCTTTTTTTCGCTGTTCCTGCATATTACAGGCGTTATCCTGTCAATTCCTATTTCAACGCTTTTTTCTACGAACCAGTCGAGCCTTTCGGGATTCCTGAGCGGCGAAATTGCAATGTGCAGGGTGTAGGATCTTTTTTCAGTTTCAGTGCTGCTTCCGCTTATCTCTATCCTGCACCGCCTGGGATCGGGGTCAGCCACCCTACCCTCGAACAGGTTTCCTTTCCCGTCGATGAGCCTGACTGCTTCTCCGCGGGTTGCCCTGAGCACTCTTATAAGATGCTTCGATTCCCTTTCATCGAGGATGTAGCTTTTTCCTGCAATATCAGGGGCGTAAAAAATCTGCATTGTTTCTGTGAATGATTTTCTTTTCCCGGAGCTTACGCCATATTCGGCATCGGCGCCAGCTGCATCCCTCACTATTTGGGCCTTATGATGACGTTACTGCTGCTTTCATCACTTGTTAGCGAGAAAGTGAAAGGAATCGAATACATCCACTTCGTCGGTGTCCTGTACCATCCTTTGGTTGCTTTCATCACTGTTGTTCCGGGTTTCCATTTAGGCATAAGCTTCATTACCCTCATGCATTCATCATTGATGTCATTTCTGACGCCAATGAATACCCTTATGTCTGTAAGCGTGCCGTCGGTTTCTATTGCAAATCTCATGAAGACCCTTCCTTCAATCTTGTCATCAACAGCCGTTTTGGGGTAAACTGTATTTGCCAGGATAAATTCATTCATTGCATCCTGTCCGCCAGGGAATTCAGGTAGCTCATCATACGACGGCCTGTCAGCCTTGTAATTGCCGCTGTCGGGCAGTTCGAAAAATACTGTGTCCTGCTTTACGGGAGGAGTTTTCTCGACATTCTGCGTTGCTGCCTGCTTTTTGGCTGCCACCGCCTGCGCACCGGTTTCTTCACAGATGCCGCCGAGGAGGAAGACAAGGGCCGCGATAATCAGTATATGGAATTTTTGTTTCACGAGATAAATATATTATTTTGAACTTTATATTCCTAATTGCAGTAACTCAAATTCCGTACCATGAGGGGCAAAACCGGTGAAGGGTCACCTTCGGGCGCTGCAGGCAAAACCGGTGACGGGTCACCTTCGGGCGCTGCAGGCAAAACCGGTGACGGGTCACCTTCGGGCGCTGCAGGCAAAACC
>JALOMK010000072.1 GCA_025455505.1 Bacteroidales bacterium | reverse complement strand
GTTGGCATGTACTATGACGAAGACAGGCTAAAGACACCACTTATAAGGGTTGAGGAAAGGGGTAAGCAGTCGTTTCGCGAGGCAACATGGGATGAGGCATTTGATTACATTGCCGGAAAGATGAATACAATAAAAGCCGAGCACGGTGCAGAGTGCATTGCACTTTTTACCCATGGCTCGGGCGGGAAATACTTCGGTGATCTCCTGAAGGCCTTCGGATCTGAAAACATAGCAGCCCCTTCATACGCCCAGTGCCGCGGACCAAGGGAAGTGGCATTCATCGCCACCTTCGGGGAAGGCCTCGATTCGCCCGAACCCACTGACATACGCGATACGAAGTGCCTTGTACTCATCGGTTCGCACATAGGTGAGAACATGCATAACGGGCAGGTACAGGAAATGTCCGATGCAATTGACAAGGGCGCCGTAATCATTACTGTCGATCCAAGGTTCTCTACAGCTGCCGGGAAATCAAAATACTGGCTTCCGATAAAGCCTGCAACCGATATCGCACTCCTCCTTTCATGGATTAATGTGATAATTGCCGAGGAACTGTACGACAGGAAGTATGTTGAGAAATATACGCACGGCTTTCGTGAACTTGCAGAAGCTGTTAAAAACTACAGTCCCGAATGGGCTTATGGCATAACTACTATTAAGCCCGATGTGATAAGGAAAACCGCAAGGGAGATGGCCTATGCCTCGCCTGCTGTTATAATACATCCCGGACGGCATGTCACATGGTATGGCGATGATACCCAGAGGCTGAGGGCAGTGGCAATCCTCAATGCGCTCCTGGGAAGCTGGGGCAGGAGAGGCGGGTTCTACAGGCCGGTTACATTCGAGCTTCCATCCTATCCCCATCCTGAGTATCCCGTACCAGGGCGTTCGTGGCGATCGGCCTTCCCCGACAAGTATGCACTGGCTGACCTGGCCCTTGCAAACGGGATCTGCGAAGCCACGATACCTGTAACTACCCGAGACTGCAATTTCAAAGGCTGGATAGTCAATGGAACCAACCTTATCGAGACCCTCCCGAACCAGAAGCAGACTATTGAGGCCATACAGAACCTCGAGCTGCTTGTAGTCATAGATACAATGCCGATGGAGATTACGGGCTGGGCCGATGTAATACTTCCCGAATGCACCTATCTCGAGCGCTATGACACACTCCGCACAGGGCCTCACCGCAAACCGCAGATCGCCCTGAGGATGCCTGCCGCAGACCCTCTTTATGACACCAAGCCCGCTTACTGGATGGCCAGGCAGCTCTCATTAAAACTTGGTCTCGAAGCGTTCTTCCCATTCGAAAAACTGGAGGACCTTCTCGACTGGCAGCTAAGGCAGGCAGGGTCCTCGCTCGAGGAAATGCAAAGGATTGGCGTCAAGACTTTCCCCGGGGAACCCTCTGGCCTGTACTTTGCAGATGATGAGGATGTTGAGTTTTATACGAATACAGGCAAGATAGAGCTGTATTCAACTTCACTTGAAGGAGAAGGATTCGATCCTATCCCTGTATACACAGCTCATCCTGAGCCTCCTGAAGGCTTTTACAGGCTTAATTACGGGCGTGCTCCGATGCATACCTTCACCCGCACTTCGAATAACCCGAACCTTTTTGACCTGATGGACGAGAATACGGTTTGGGTAAATCCAAAAGTTGCAAAGGAATGGGGCCTTCTGAACGGCCAGCCTGTCTACCTTTTAAACCAGGATAATGTAAGAAGCGAATTTCCGATAAAAGTCCGCATAACAGAGCGAATAAGGTGGGATTCGGTATACATGGTCCATGGCTTCGGTCATGCTGAAAAAAAACTCACAAGGACATACGGAAGGGGAGCCAGCGACACAAACCTCATAACAAATGTGATGCTCGACCCTATAATGGGAGGAACCGGCATGAGAGGCAACTTTGTAACATTTGTTACAGAAATTGTAGGAAAGGAGGCACAGTCATGAGATATGCAATGGCCGTTGATACAAAAAAGTGCGTGGGATGCAGTGACTGTGTTGTGGGCTGCCAGACAGAGAATAATGTCCCTATTGGTTTCTGCCGCGACTGGATAGTTGAAGTCACTGACGGGACTTACCCCCAGCTTGAGATGGAGATAAGGTCGGAACGATGCAACCAGTGCGTAAATGCGCCATGCGTTCGCTGCTGTCCCACCGGCGCCAGCCATATAAGCGACGGCGGCATTGTGCTTGTAACCCAAAAAGAATGCATAGGCTGCGGGGCATGCATAGCTTCATGTCCCTATGATGCGAGATACCCTCATCCTTCTGGTTATGTTGATAAGTGTACTTTCTGCGCTCACAGGCTTAAGGAAGGTCTGCTTCCCGCCTGCGTGGATGTTTGTCCCACAAAATGCCTTTACTTCGGTGACATGGACGACCCCAGCAGCGATGTTTCAGTTGTCCTGAGGAAGCGCAAATACAAGACGTTAATACCTGAGGCAGGCACCAAACCCCAGCTTTATTTTCTTATTTAGTCTTTATTAAGCTGTAAAATATGAAAGAAGAACTTATTGTCAGCGGCAGAATGAATGATATGATAGATCCGCATCTTCATATATGGCACTGGCAGATATCATTGTACCTGTTCCTCGGAGGAATGGCAGCAGGCATTCTTGCAATTGCCGCCTTATACTTCATCAGGGGCAGGGAAAAGGACTACAGGACAGCAGTGCGGATAACACCCTTCCTGGCACCATTGCTTCTCATACTCGGACTTCTCGCTCTTTTTATTGACCTCAGGCACAAGTTGTTTTTCTGGCAGCTTTATACGAATATCAAGCTGCAGTCCCCAATGTCATGGGGAGCATGGACCCTGATGGTAATCACACCTGTTTCATTCATCTGGTGTGCACTTCACATACGTGAACTCTTCCCGCGATGGGACTGGAAATTCAAATTTCTGATAAGTCTGGAGAAGTTCTTTAACCGTTACAAGCTGACCCTTGCCTGGGTAATGCTGATCTATGCAATTATTCTGGGCATTTACACGGGGATCCTGCTTTCTGCCTTTAATGCGAGGCCACTGTGGAACACTTCAATCCTGGGACCGCTCTTCCTGGCTTCAGGGCTTTCGGCAGGAGCAGCTGCAACACTGCTCATATCAAAGGATAAAAAGGAGATAAGGCAGTTTGCAAGGATCGACCTCGTGCTTCTTGGCATTGAGCTGTTCCTGATAATCCACATGTTTATGGGCTTCCTTGCAAGCACCCAGGTGCAGATAGATGCTGCAGAGTTGTTCCTCGGGGGATCGTATACGATGACTTTCTGGGTTTTTGTAGTGTTCATGGGAATGTTCCTGCCGGCGATACTCGAGATAATGGAGCTCGGGAAATACAAAATTCCCGTACTTGTCCCTGCAGTGCTTGTCCTGTTCGGAAGCCTCATGCTGCGATTTGTAATAGTGAATGCAGGACAGGTGAGCCGCTGGCTTTACTGACAAGCGTCTTTAATTTTTCGGCAAAGCGCCTGAGCAGGATTTATGATACTGAAAGTGTTTTCGAATCGAGATAATATAGACCAGTTTCACAATAAAGCTAACAGATAATGACTAAGTTGAAAGAATTAAAAAAGACAAAGTACCTGAATCCCTACGTCGGTGGGGTGCTACTCGGCCTGGTTCTGCTTGCCGCCAATTTTGTGGCGGGCAGGGGACTCGGCGCCAGCGGTGCAATAAAGAGCACAGTGGTTACCGGGATGATTGCTGTTGCACCAGCGGCAACTGAAAATTCAGGTTTCGTTGGTGAATTCAGGGATTCGCACGGAGGAAGTCCGATGAAAACATGGCTTGTTTTCCAGATGCTTGGAGTAATCGTCGGGGGATTCATCTCAGGTGCCCTGGCAGGCAGGCTGAAGCTCAAAGTTGAACATTCGCCGGGCATAACTTCGAGGAGAAGGCTGATCTTTGCCCTTGCCGGTGGAGTACTTTTCGGCTTCGGATCGCAACTTGGACGGGGCTGCACGAGCGGATCGGCCCTGAGTGGCATGGCGGTGCTGTCGCTTGGCGGCTTCGTTACCATGATGGCTATTTTCGGGACCGCCTTCGCGTTTGCTTATGTCTTCAGGAAAAACTGGATATGATAAACGGAGTAAAGGCTTGTGGTGTGAGGTTTGAGGCGTGAGGTGTGAGGCAAAGCCGGATCTTCCCCTCCCCGGAGGGGCCACTAACACTCAATTCCCCTCCAGGGAGGGGCCGGGGGTGGGTGAAAAAGGCCTAAAGGCATTACAGACACAGGATATTTAAATTTGATTATAAACAGAATAATATGGGACCTTTAGTAGTAAATGAAATAATTACAGAGAACACAAACCTATTCCTGGCGTTCATTATCGGAATAGGATTCGGGTTCGTACTTGAATCAAGCGGCTTTTCATCGAGCAGAAAACTGGCAGGAGTATTTTACGGCTACGACACCGTTGTCCTAAAGGTGTTTTTCACTGCGGCAATCACAGGGATGCTCGGACTTCTTTTCTTCAGTCTTTTCGGATGGATCGACCTGTCACTTGTATATGTGAATCCAACATTTCTGCCTTCCGCAATTCTGGGGGGAGTTATAATGGGCCTGGGTTTCATAATGGGAGGATATTGCCCGGGGACAAGTTTCTGTGGCGCATCCATAGGCAAAATAGATGCCCTTGTATTCATCGGAGGTCTCTTCCTCGGGGTGCTTATATTCGGACTTGGTTATGATATATGGGAAGGAATATACATGGCAGGATCCATGGGTGACCCCAAGGTCAGCGAATCGCTCGGGCTGTCCGACGGCGTTTTCGGACTGCTTCTGATAGTTGTTGCACTCGCAATGTTCAGGGTGGCTGAATGGGCAGAAACAAAATGGCCGAGAGAGGAGTATTGATCATAAATATTAACTTTGCATAAGAAAATACTAAATATGAAAGCACAAAACCTGCTGGCACTTATACTAATCCCGATGGGGCTTATAATTGCAGCTGTTCCGCCGAATACAACAAAGCCTTATAAGCTTACAGCCGGCGAACTGCTTGCAGAAGTGAATACCCGCTCACAGTATGTTACACCAGAAACTGTGGCTGACATGCTTGTGAACAAGGACCCCACGCTGAGGCTCATTGATGTAAGGAGCAGTGATGAATTTGAAAAGTTCAGCCTTCCCGGCGCTGTGAACATCCCGGTTGCCGATCTCCTGTCGGACAAGTATACTGAGATCCTCGACCAGGGAGTGAAGATGAATGTTTTTTACTCGAACGGAACGATTGCCGCCAACGAAGCCTGGATGATAACCAGGCAGCTTGGCTATTCAAATAATTTTGTCCTGGAGGGGGGCCTGAACTACTGGTTCGATTCAATAATGAATCCGCAGAAACCCGATAATACGAGTCCTGACGAGGAGTTTGCAAAATATGATTTTCGCAAGAGCGCTGGAATGGCCCTCGGAGGAGGAGCACCGGTTCAGGCTGCAGTCGACAAAACAGCGCCATCATCCAAACCTGCTGTGAAGCCTGCTCAAAAAAAGAAGAAGGCAGCAGGTGGCTGCTGACCTGTTAATGAATTAAATACTTAAACAGTTATTAATAGTATCAATCCTTTCTGAATTATGAAAAACAAAATCCTGACATTAATTTCTCTTCTGCTGCTTGCAGGCACAACGCTTTCAGGCCAGTCGGCACCTAAAAACTTAAACCCGGTTGGAGATTGGAACTACCTTGCTCCCGATGCCCCGGAAGGCTACCAGAGCGGAACTTTTTCTGTTACATCTGCCAATAACGCCTATTCCGTAACCTTCGGGGTAGCCGGAAGCGATTACAGAATACCAGGCGAAAAGGTAAAATTCGAAAACAACGTAATGACTTTCTACGTTCTTCTCGATGGCACCCAGATTGATTTCAATCTTAAAATTGAAAGTGAAAAGAAGATGACAGGAAAAGCATCTTACTTCGAAGGGGAGGTACCGCTTACCCTTACAAAAGCTGAGAAGAAATAATATGCACTTTTTTACACAGAGACCCGGTCAGTATTAATTGCCCGGGTCTCTTTTTTTATATATCTTGGAAACCTGAGAGCCTTGATAATAATAATAAATAATGAGAAGAAATTCAATCTGCTGCCTTGTATTTTCGGTTGCGCTTATTGCCGCATTCTTCACTGGCCAAGCCCAGGTACCTGACAATGAAAACTTCTACGTCACCCATGGTCCCTACCTTCAGAATGCCGGTACCACGGGCGTCACGGTAGTCTGGACTACGAACAGGCCGGCAATCCCCGGCGTAAAAGTCACCGCTCCCGATGGCAGTTCATTCTTCGTGAGGAACAGCACCGACGGGATAGTAAACGGAGGATCACTTGTGCACAAGGTCAGAATCGACGGTCTCGATCCCGGCAGCAAATACAAATACAGCATAAGTTCGGTGCAGGTGCTCAAGTACCAGGCTTACCGCGTCTATTACGGAGATACCCTTAACAGAAAGGCTGAAGATTTTACAACCTATCCATTCAAAAAGGATAATATTTCATTCCTTGTTGTAAATGACATACATGATAACGCAGCCAAATTGTCTTCCTGCCTGAGGAACGGTTTCCCGCTTGAGAAGGACCTTGTTTTTTTCAACGGCGACATGGTGGACTTCCTCCAGGATCCGGAACAGCTTTTTAAAGGATTTATCGATAGCGCTGTATATTATTTTGCCTCGGCAAAACCTTTTTATTATGTAAGGGGAAACCATGAGACAAGGGGCTACCTGGCCCGCGAACTGAAGGGCTATTTTGATTACCCGGGTGACAGGTTTTATTACAGCTTCGATTACGGCACCGTTCATTTCACAGTCCTTGACTGCGGTGAGGACAAACCTGACAATAACAGGTATTACTATGGCCTTGCTGATTATGACAGCTACAGGAGCGAACAGCTCAGATGGCTGAAAGAGGAAGTTGAAAGTGAAAACTGGCGGAAGGCCAGGTTCAGGATAGTGTTCATCCATATGCCTGTGATACGCGAAGAAAAGCAGGGCTATGGTATGAAGTACCTCTCTGAAAATTTTGGTCCGCTTCTCGATAAGGCAGGCGCCGATCTCATGATAAGTGCACACACACACAGGAATGCTTTCCTTGAAAAGGGGAAGTCAGGTTTCAGCTATCCGGTAATTGTGAATTCAAATAACACATTTCTTGAAGTTTTTGCGGGAGAGGACGACATAATGGCGGCACTCAGGGATGTAAACGGGAAACAGATATCAGAATATGTTGTGAAAGCGCGGAAATAAAACTGAACTTTTCCACCCTGATTCCTGTTTAAATTAACGAACAGGAATGTACACAAGAAAATATACTGATCTATGGAAAGGCTTTATAATGATGTCGCATTCAGGATCAGCCGCCTGGTAACAAAGGCATACAGTACCTCATTTTCACTGGCGGTAAGCTGCCTGAAGAAGGAAAAGCGCGATGCGATTTACAGCATCTATGGTTTCGTCAGATTTGCCGACGAGATAGTTGATACATTTCATGATTACAGCAAGCAGGAACTCCTAAGCCGTTTTGAGGCAGAATATTATACGGCCCTTAAGGATGGCATCAGCCTCAATCCCGTCCTTCATTCCTTTCAGCTTACAGTAAAAAAATACGATATCCCTGATGAACTTATCAGGGCCTTTCTCGAAAGCATGAAGGCTGACCTGAGCAAGACAGGTAGCTACACTAAACCTGAGATTGAGAGGTATATCTACGGCTCTGCTGAGGTTGTGGGACTCATGTGCCTGATTGTGTTTGTCAACGGGGACAAAGCTGCTTACGAACAGCTTATGCGCCCGGCCAGGAAACTGGGCTCGGCATTTCAGAAAGTCAATTTCCTTCGAGATCTTGGTGCTGATTACCGGACTCTTAACAGGAGCTATTTCCCGGATATTGACGTTTCTCATTTTTCCGAAAGCGACAAGCAAAGGCTTGTCAATGAGATAACGGCAGAATTTGATGAGGCTCTCAGTGGCATACGTATTCTGCCCCGCGATTCAAGGCTGCCGGTGTTCACGGCTTACCTTTATTACAGGAGGCTGCTGAAAAAAATAGGACGAACACCCGCCGGGAAGCTTGTCTCATCCAGAATAAGAGTCAATGACTTCATGAAATCCCTTATAATGGCTGCATCATGGTGCAGGGCTAAAATGAACCTTGTATGAAGCAGCAGGATATAAAATACGGAAATGAAGCACCTGTTTTAGTGGTCCTTGTAGACGAGCAGGACAATCCACTGGGATTCTGTGAGAAAATGGAGGCACACAGGAAAGCACTGCTTCACAGGGCAGTATCTGTATTCATTGTCAATTCAAAAGGGGAATGGTTATTACAGAAGCGGGCGCTCGACAAATACCACTCGCGCGGATTATGGACAAACACCTGCTGTACACACCCTGCTCCGGGAGAATCGGCTGAAGATTCAGCAAAGCGAAGGCTTGAGGAGGAAATGGGAATAAAGTGCGAGCTGAGCAGGCTGTTCACATTCATATACAGGGAAAAGCTTGATAATGAATTAACCGAGCATGAGTATGATCACGTATTCATTGGTTACTCTGACAGCGATCCCGTTATAAATACAAGCGAGGCTGACGACTGGCGCCGGATGAACTTCGATGAGCCATGGCTAACGTTGTTTATGCACTTCTGGCTTATTTTTTCATGGAGTTTGTTGCATGGTTCTCACATAAATACATAATGCACGGTTTCCTGTGGTCATTTCACCGCGACCATCACATAATCCCTCCGCAAAAGGATACTTTTTTTCAGAAAAACGACCTTTTTTTCCTTATCTATGCCTTTCCTGCAATGATACTCATTATAGCAGGTTTTGCATACGCTGTCACGCCTTTCCTTGCAATAGGAGCAGGAATAACTCTCTATGGACTTACTTACTTCCTTATTCATGATGTGCTTATTCACAGGCGTATACCCTTGAAAATTAAAATCACGGGCGGATATTTTGCAGCGCTTGTCAGGGCACACGAGGCACATCATACCGGTAAAAACGTGAAGGATTTCAATAATTACGGTCTCCTTATTTTCAATCCCCGTTATTTCAGGAAGTAAGCATGTCTCTGTACCTGGCCATACTTTTATTTTCTGCGGCTTTCCCCTTTTTGCTGAGCTTTGACAGGAAGGTCAGGTTTTACAGTTTGTGGAGGAGCCTTTTTCCCTCTGTGCTCATCGCTGGAGCCATATATATTTTTGCAGATATTGTTTTCGTCCGTAAAGGCATATGGGGATTCGATCCCCGTTACCATTCCGGAATAGTGTTAAATGGACTTCCCCTCGAGGAGTGGCTGTTTTTTATCCTTATCCCTTACTCCTGTGTTTTTATTCATTATGTCTTCATAGCGTATTTCCCGAATGTTGCTGCAGGCGCCAGGACTACGCGTGCCTTTTCGCTCTTGCTGATATCCTTGCTTATGCTCCTTATAGTTTTTAATATACATAAGGCCTACACGGTTTTCAATTTCAGCCTCATGATAATTGTTCTTGTCCTGGCCCTCCTTTTTTCAATTGATATGCTTAGGAGGTATATGATTACTTTCCTTATAATGCTTGTTCCCTTTTTTATGACAAACCTGGTGCTCACCGGAAGTTTCATCCCGGGAGAGGTTGTGTGGTACAATAACGAGGAAAACCTGTCGGTGAGGATTTTTACAGTTCCCGTTGAAGACATCGGGTATGCATTTGCCCTTGTTCTTCTCAACCTGTTTTTTATCGACCGCTTTGAGTACTTTTACAGGAGATATATTACCGGAAGATGAACAGCCATAGCTCTCCTGAACGGATCAGGTTTGCTGAAGCGAAAGCTTCTTTTGCGAAACTGGTGATTATAGTGTTTTACAGTGTTGGAATCGGAGGTATGCTGCTTCCGTTTTCGCGTCCGCTTTTTGCTGAACTATTCCCCCTTGCCCTTTTGCTGAGCCTTGGATTGATACTTGTGTTTCATCCTGCAACTTATGATCTGAAGACATTAATTGCTTTCACAGCAGTTGCAATTACCGGCTTCCTTGTGGAAGTGGCCGGGGTTTCAACACAAATTGTTTTCGGCAGCTACGGTTACGGAGAATCTCTTGGAATCAAGCTGTTCGATACGCCCTTGCTTATTGGAATCAACTGGCTGATACTAACCTATGCCGGCAGCACTTTCGCCAGCCTCCTCGGTATAAGGGGATTTGCCGCCGTGCCTGCAGGTGCTGCCCTTATGGTTATTTATGATCTGCTTCTTGAGCAGACGGCGCCTTTACTTGACATGTGGCACTGGCAGGGTGAAAAGGTGCCTCTTCAGAATTACCTGGCATGGTTTGTACTTTCATTTCTATTTCAGTGGTTGTTCAGGATCTGCGGAGTCGACACAAGGAATGCTGTTGTTCCGGTTCTGATTACGGCGCAGGTGCTTTTCTTTTTCTCACTTCTGATAGCATTTTCCTGAAATGATAATCAAGGCAAGGCATCATATTATTGTTTATCCTGCAATGCGGCTCCTGACAAGGTTCATTGTATGGCGGAATTTCAGCAGGGTTCTGATTTCCGGGAACCATGCAGACAAAGGCCTTGCTGTGCTTGTCCTGGCAAACCATTTTAGCTGGTGGGATGGTTTCTGGATTATGTATTTGAACATGAAGCTTTTCAAGAGAAAGTTCAATTTCATGATGCTCGAGGAGCAGCTCAGCAAGTACTGGTTTTTCAGGCTGAGCGGAGGTTTCTCTGTAAGGAAAGGATCACGCAGCATTATTGAATCAATCGGGCATGCGGCCAGCCTGCTGGAAAATCCCGGGAATCTTGTACTCATATTTCCGCAGGGGCGGATCAAATCGCTCTATGATACGCGTACCGATTTTGAAAGAGGAGTGGCTTCAGTTCTCGGGAAGCTTAAGAATGACATTCAGATAGTATTCGTTGCAAATCTTGTGGACTGGCTCTCTGAGCCGAAGCCTGCGCTAAGCATCTATCACAGGGAGTTTAAATCCGGCAATGCCGGGAAGGAAAGTATTGAAGCTGCATATAATGAATTCTTCAGTGAATGCATTGAAAAAAATAAATCGAGGGCGCTTGAATGATTGAGATACTGGGATATACTGTTCTCATACTGGCTGCCGTGCAACTTGCAGTGGCCCTTGTAAACTACCTCGCCCCGGGCCGTCTTCCGGAACCGGTCAATAAAGGCGAGGAACCGCTTGTTTCTGTCCTCATACCGGCTCGAAATGAGGAGGAGAACATAGGCAGTCTGCTGACTGACGTTTCAAGGCTGAAAGGTGACAGGCTCGAAGTAATTGTATATGACGATTGTTCCTCGGATTCTACCGCGGCGATAGCTGGAAGCTTTGAAATTTCCGGCCGGCCTGTAAGGATAATCAGTACAGGATCGCTTCCGGAAGGATGGCTTGGGAAGAACTGGGCCTGCCATTCCCTGTCGCTTGAGGCAAGGGGCTCATTCCTGCTTTTCGCTGATTCCGACGTCAGGCTCTCGGGTGACATAATCAAAAGGTCTGTAAGCTATTGCCTTAATACTTCAAGCTCCCTTCTTACAATTTTCCCGAGGCAGATAATGAAGGGAACAGGCGAAAAACTTGTTGTCCCGCTCATGAACTATATACTTCTTACCCTTCTGCCGCTTCCTCTTGTAAGGTATTCACGGTATTCGTCACTGGCTGCCGCTAACGGCCAGTTCATGTTCTTTGATGAATCAACTTACAGGGAACTGCTGCCTCATCAGCGATTCAGGGATGAGAAGGTTGAAGATATCAACATTGCCAGGTTTTACAAGAAAGAGGGCAGGGGAGTTGCCTGTTTTGCCGGGGAACCACAAGCCGAATGCAGGATGTACAGTGGCTACCACGTGGCACTTCACGGTTTTTCAAAGAACGTGGCTGCCTTTTTCGGGAATTCGCTTACAATTGCCTTTTTATTCTGGTTGTTCACAACCTTCGGTTTCATAGCCGTTTGGGCAGGTTTGCCTTCATTCTGGCTGCCTGTTTATTTATCTGTTTTTACAGTCACAAGGATGCTTGTATCAGCCGCGAGCAATCAAAGCATTATCGATAATTTGCTGCTTCTGATCCCGCAGCATCTGACCCTGGGGCTTATTGTCATGATGGCAGTCGCTTATAAATATTTTTCAGTTTACAAATGGAAAGGACGCGAAGTAAAATAATACTCATGTTGCTGCTGCTGGTGGCAACAAAGGCTATCGGTGCGAGCTATCGCTGCCAGATTTACTCAGCCTATATCAGCAACAATATGTGCCGATGGAAGGAGGTAATCGATACAATTGAAACTTCAGGGCAGAAGCCTGATTCATTCTTAATCGAGCTCGTCAACTACCAGTACGGTTACATTGCATGGTGCCTTGGCAACAACAGGGAGGAAGAGGGAAGGAAATACCTTGAAAAAGCAGAATCAGTTCTCGAAATACTCAAATCGGATAGTCGCAGCTTGTCGCTTGTATACGCATATAAATCAGCGTTTTATGGATTCAGGATAGCCCTTGGAAAACTTGCTGCCCCCTTGCTGGGCCCCCGGAGTATTGAAAGCGCCCGGGAGGCTGTAAGGATCGATCCAACCAATTACCTTGGTTATGTGCAATTGGGCAACATTGAATTTTATATGCCATCCGTTTTCGGTGGATCAAAACAGGAAGCCCTGGCTCATTACCTGAAGGCTGAAGAACTTTTGACAGCCAGGTCCCGGCCGGATGAGCCCGACTGGAATTATCTCAGTCTTCTTACAGTAATCGCACAATCGTACTCGTATACAGGCGATCTGCTTTCGGCAAAGAAATACCTTGAGCTGATCCTAAGGGTGGAACCTGAATTTCTCTGGGTGAAAAATGAACTATATCCGCAGGTATTAAACAAATTGAAGCAGTAGCGTATGGAAAAAAGCGTATTGATAGCAGGAGCAGGTCTCGGCGGACTGGCAACAGCACTCCGTCTTTCCGGGAAGGGGTACAAGGTTCATATTGTTGAGAAGAACAGCCAGCCCGGAGGAAGGGTAAACCAGATAAAGAAAGACGGGTTCACCTTCGACACCGGTCCGAGTTTTTTCAGTATGTCGTATGAGTTTAAACAGTTTGCTGCCGAATGCAACATTGAACTGCCCTTTTCGTATTACAGCCTTGATCCTCTCTATACGGTTAATTTCAGGGGTAATCCGAAAACATATTTCCTATACAAGGACATAAAAAAACTTGCAGAGCAGTTTATAGAAAAGGAGCCGGATTTTGAGCAGAAGATGCATCGTTATCTCGATCGATTTTTGAGATTCCATGCGCCAAATAATTAACCACATCCAGACGCGATATATCTTGCTTGTTCAAGAGATACACTGCATGAGAATCTTGTTCGCTGAACAAGGCCACAAATAAATTTGCACCGGTAACTTCTTTTTTATCAGATGCCTGGACATGGAACACAGCCCGTTGCAGT
>JALOMK010000071.1 GCA_025455505.1 Bacteroidales bacterium | reverse complement strand
TCGACGAGCTTCCGATGATAATTAACTTCCTCAAGGGCGACATGAAGCTTATCGGTGTACGGCCTCTCAGCAGGCAATACTTTGAACTCTATAAACCGGAGGTCAGGGAGAGGAGGATCAGGTACAAGCCCGGGTTGATCCCGCCCTTCTATGCAGACATGCCGGGTGACCTCGAGGCAATTCAGGCATCGGAGATGAAATATCTGGATTCATACGACAGGAAGCCACTCTGCACCGACTGGTGCTATTTCTGGAAATCGGGCTGGAACATTCTATTCCGCAAGGCACGAAGCAATTAAACAAGACAATCAGATCCCCTCCCCGGAGGGTTCGGTGTTGGGTAGAAACTGTGAACGACAAACGACTAACGACGTACGACTCAAGGCATGCGGCATGGGGCATACGGCTTTGGGCATTTAGTGTCTTGTTTTTTAATTACGGAAAAATCAGTACCTTTGCCGGACAATTAATATCTTACACCATGGCTGAGAAGACAAGATACTCCGATGACGAGCTCGATGAATTCAGGCAGATCATCCTAACGAAGCTGGATAAAGCCAAGAAAGATTATGAGATCCTTAAGTCCAGCATAACTCACGAAGAGAGTAATGACACTATGGATACCTCCCCCACCTTCAAGGTTCTTGAAGAAGGAGCAACAACGCTCTCGAAGGAGGAAGCCGGAAGGCTTGCACAGAGGCAGCTCAAATTCATACAGCACCTCCAGGCGGCACTCATAAGAATTGAGAACAAAACCTATGGCATCTGCCGTGAAACAGGCAAGCTGATATCAAAGGAAAGGCTGAGGGCCGTGCCCCATGCCACCCTATGCATGGATGCCAAGATGAAACAGAAATAAACCGGGGAAACAAAGCAAACATTCTGCTAAAAAAAGCTGCCCTCAATACCTGATGGCGGCTTTTTTGCTATATTGGCCTGAGCTTGCAGACATGAAACAAAAAACCTTCCTGGTCTTTTTTACCCTGGTTCAGCTGTTGCAGGTTTCCGCACAGCAGAAAGATTCCCTTGCCTACAGGAACCTGGAACCCTATGACTTTCACCTGCTATGGCTCCGCGAGGAAAAGGCCCTGCTTATCGACGTGAGGGAACCATTCGAATTCCGCAGGAACAGGATACACGACGCACTGAACATCCCCTCGCAGGCTCAGCTCACTGCACTTACCGACACGCTCAGCAAGGATTTTACACTTCTGCTTTATTGTTCCACAGGGTACAGGAGCAAAAAGGCAGCGGAGCTTGCCGCTGCAAAAGGCTTTGGAAAAGCTGTAAGTCTCGATGGAGGAATTGTTGCCTGGAAAAAAGAGGATTTCCCCGTTGAAAGGAAAAAACTAAAGAAGAATTAAGGCTACGCCTTCCCGGGCTGCTGCCAGCCTACCGCGGTGGAACTATGATTCCTGAGAATGATGGCGGATAAACTATCAGAGACTATGCCTTGCCAAGCTGCTGCCTAACTATCCTGGCTATGTACTTGCCAAGAATGTCAAACTCTATATTGACGACCGTGCCCTCGCTGATCTGGTGAAAGTTAGTCACCTCCCAGGTAAAGGGAATGATAGCAACCTGGAAGGACCTTTCTGCTGAATTTACAACAGTAAGGCTGACCCCGTTTACCGAGACTGATCCTTTCTCGACTGTAAGGTAGTCGTCCTGCGCAGGTTCATATTCAAAAGTGTAATACCAGCTGCCCCCCGATTCGGTGACCTTCGTGCACACTGCAGTCTGGTCGACATGTCCCTGCACCATGTGCCCGTCGAGCCTCCCGTCGAGCTTCGTGCTTCTTTCGAGGTTCACCTTGTCGCCCGGCTTTAAAAGTCCCAGGTTCGTCTTGTCAAGCGTCTCCTTAATAGCAGTTACGGTGTAGGTCTCATCGTCCTTCCTCACAACAGTCAGACAGACACCATTGTGAGATATGCTCTGATCAATTTTAAGCTCATTCACAAAAGAACATTTCATTGTGATATGAAGGTTCTCCTTCTCCTTTTCGAGCCTTACGACCGGGGCGGCTTCTTCAACGATTCCACTAAACATATAATTATCGGTTTTAGATGGGAGCAAAGTTAAATAAAATACGGTATGCTGCATGCGCTTCGCCAACCGTAGCCGACATAAGGAGGCGAAGGCTGGGTATTCGGTATGCGGCAAAACTTTATTGGTCGGACCAGACCAGTTTTTTCCCGAATCCCAGCCTGTTGTCGGTCATTTTAATATACGTGAGTTTCACTATCCAGAGATGCGTATCCATCAGAGCCGCCACAGGGAAGCGAAGCAGGTAGGCTCGTTTTGCCCTGTCAAGCAGGTCGCCTTCCGGTTCCGAGACAATGCCCCGGAACTGAATGCCCCTTATCCTGCCGACAATGAAAGTTTCGAGGACCACCGAGCCGGCGACAAGGTTGTTCTCAAGGAATTCCTTTCCATGGCGCGTTGAAGGGTCAGTTGTGAAAACAAGGATGTTCTCCTCTTCAAGATAAACGTAGAAGCAATTAGCACACCATGGCTCATGTCCTGAGCAGGTAGCTATTGTCAGCACATGATGTTTCCTGAAAAACCGTGTAATTCTTTTGTCAGGCATTCTCCATCCAGCGGTAAGTGTTGTTACTGAAGCCTGCAAGGTCGATTATCCTGTCGACTATTGTGAGGGCAAGTTCTTCGATCGTGGAGGGCTTGCTGTAAAAGGACGGCGATGCCGGGCAGATCACAGCGCCGGCAAGCGTAAGGGTTTCCATGTTCCGTATATGCACAAGGCTGTAGGGCGCTTCGCGGGGCACGAGGATGAGCCGTCTCCTCTCCTTCAGCATTACGTCGGCAGCCCGGGCGGTAAGGTCATCGGATGTGCCGTTTGCAATGCGACCAAGTGTCCCCATCGATGCCGGGCATATAATCATTGTGTCGAAACTTGAAGAGCCCGATGCGAACGGCGCATAAAAAGACTTGTTGCTGTAAACCTTCGCAGGACCTGTTGCAACGAATTCAGAGCCCGTTTCTGCCTTCCAGATCTCTTTTGCAGTGTCTGAAAAGACCACTGCTATTTCAGACGGACCGTTTTCTATGGTGCTGAGCCTGTCGAGTAGCAGCCTGGCATAGAGCGACCCGCTTGCCCCTGTAATGGCCAGAACTATCTTCCTGTTTTCGTGCTGCTTCATTTCGTTTTGCTGTGAGCTGCAAATGTAGCTAATTTTCCTGCAGCAGCTTCCGCGCCAGGATCTCAACCCCCGCAGAGGCTTTTTCCTTTATAATATTTACAGTGCCGGCAGCCAGGATTTCCACATCATTTGGATCGATGAGCCACAGCGGGGTGTGTTCCGGGGCATAGTGTACAAGTCCCGCAGCAGGATAAACGTTCATTGAAGTGCCTATTACGACTAAGATATCGGCCTGTGAAGCTATCCTGGCGGCAATGTCCATCATCGGCACCGCCTCTCCGAACCACACAATGTGCGGTCTCAGCTGGCTGCCCTTTTCGCATTTGTCGCCCTCGCGTATGTCGTTGTAACCTATGTCATAGATGAGCGAGGGGTCGGCGGTGCTCCTTGCTTTTGTGAGTTCTCCGTGCAGGTGAAGCACTTTTGTACTCCCTGCCCTCTCATGGAGGTTGTCGACATTCTGCGTAATTATGATGACCTCGAAATGCTCTTCAAGCTTCACCAGTCCAAGGTGCCCGGCATTGGGACTGCTTCCGGCCAGCTGTCTCCGCCGTTCGTTGTAAAACCTGAGTACAAGCTCCCTGTTCTTTGCCCATGCCATAGGCGTGGCCACTTCCGTGACGTCATGTTCCTCCCAGAGGCCACCGCTGTCGCGGAAAGTTCTTATGCCGCTCTCGGCACTCATGCCGGCGCCCGTTAGTACAACCAGTTTCTTCATAGTAACAGTGTTTCAGTTTTCTTCCAGACCAGATTACATAATAATTTGTTTTATTGTCTAGGCAGCAGGTTCCCCGATTCTTTTTATTCTTTTTAATTCTTTGGCTTTGATCTTTTCCTGTTCTTCAAGGTCATAGTCATTCTGCAGTCCCAGCCAGAATTTTGCAGAGTTTCCAAAATAGTAGCTCAGTCTCAGAGCTGTATCTGCCGTGATGCTCCTGTTTCCTTTGATTATTTCAGAAGTTCTTGTCTGGGGAATTCCTATTTCCTTGGAGAGTCTGTAGGCAGATATATTCAGCGGTTTAAGGAATTCTTCGAGAAGAACCTCCCCGGGGTGAATATTTGTTAATCTTTCCATATGCTTTATTTATGATAGTCAATAATTGTTACTTCGCTTGCATTGCCATCTTCCCATTTGAAAACCAATCTCCATTGATCATTAATCCTTATGCTGTAAAATTCACTCATTCTGCCAGAGAGCTTTTCCGGTTTATTGGAAGGAGGAATTCTTAAGTCCATAAGATTCTGAGAGTTGTTCAGCATTCTTAATTTTCGCCTTCCAAGTTGTTGTATGTCATGCGGCAGGTTTTTAACTCTGTCGCCCTTCCATATCTTTTCAGTCTCTTTTGATCCAAAGGAGATAATCATGTTACGTTACGCGTTACTAACGACAAAGATAAGTATTATGAATTCAACAAACAAATTGTCTCGAAGGTTTGTGCCGCATGACCCATAACTGATTACAGGTTCAACCCGAACACTATTTATCGGCAATTGCTAAAATTTATGAAAGGAAAAAATCGCTATGGCAAAATATGTCGATGGATATGTATTTGTTGTTTCGGACAACAAGGCCGCGAAGGAGTGTCAAAAATCACTGACCTCATTTCAACTGAGAATTGCTATCTTTGTGCGAAATTTCAAAAAAGGTTGATTTTAACTATCTGGCGCAATGGGAAAAAGGTTTCCTGAATATAAGGGTCTCGACCTTTCGCAGGTGAACAGGGATATCCTGAAATTATGGGATGAGCACGACACTTTTAAAAGGAGTGTAAGGGAGCTGAACGGGAAAGGTGAATTTGTGTTCTACGAGGGCCCTCCCTCGGCAAACGGCATTCCCGGGATCCATCATGTGATGGCCCGTACAATCAAGGATGCAGTGTGCCGCTTTAAAACCCAGTCGGGCTATCTTGTGAAAAGAAAAGCAGGATGGGATACCCACGGCCTGCCGGTCGAACTTCAGGTTGAAAAAGCGCTCGGCATTACAAAAGAAGACATAGGCAGCAAGATCTCAATAGAGGAATTCAACAGGGAGTGCCGCACAGACGTGATGAAATACACCGACCTGTGGGAAGACCTTACGCGCAAAATGGGATACTGGGTCAACATGGACGATCCCTATGTGACATACGACAACAGGTACATAGAAACACTGTGGTATTTGCTGAAACAGCTGTATGAGAAGGGTTTTCTATACCAGGGCTACACAATTCAGCCTTTCTCACCCGCCGCAGGCACAGGCCTCAGCTCGCATGAGCTCAACCTGCCGGGTTGCTACAGGGACGTGAGGGACACAACCTGCGTGGCACTCTTTAAAGTGACACGGAACAGCCGCTCTGAATTCCTCTTCAACGGCACCGACACAGACAAGGTTCACATAATGGCATGGACCACAACTCCATGGACGCTTCCTTCAAATACGGCCCTTGCAGTGGGAAGCACAATAACATACGTACGCGTCAGGAGCTTCAATCCCTATACCGGAGAGCCGATTACAGTAGTCCTGGCAAAGGAACTGCTGCATTCAATGTTCCCGGAAGCAAATGCAGACCTCCCCTTCGAGGAATACAGGCAGGGCGAAAAGAAAATCCCATACAGGGTGCTTTCTGAATGCCAGGGGTCGGACCTCGAGGGTATTGAATACGAACAGCTCATCGACTGGGTAAATCCCGGCTTGGGCGCCTTCAGGGTCCTCACCGGCGACTTTGTGACAACAGAAGACGGTACAGGCATTGTTCATATAGCTCCTACCTTCGGCGCCGACGACTACCGCGTTGCAAGGGACAATGGCGTGCCTGCCCTCCTCGTAAAGAGAAATGACGGTTCCACAGGACCGCTTGTCGACCGCCGCGGATTCATGGTCCCCGTCGCCGACCTCGATCCTGGCTTTGTGAAAAGCAATGTAAACCTTCATACATATAAGGGTTTCGAAGGACGGGCAGTAAAAAATGAATATGATCCCGCACTCGCGGATTCCACTGATACTCTCGATGTCGACATAGCAGTCATGCTCAAGCAGCAGGGCAAGGCCTTCCGTATCGAAAAGCATGTCCACAGCTACCCGCACTGCTGGCGCACCGACAAGCCGGTGCTCTATTACCCGCTCGACGCGTGGTTCATCCGCACAACGGCAGTCCGCGACAGGTTGATAGAACTGAACAACACGATAAACTGGAAACCTCAGTCGACAGGCACAGGCCGCTTCGGGAAATGGCTCGAGAACCTCGTCGACTGGAACCTTTCGAGGTCGAGGTACTGGGGCACTCCCCTCCCGATCTGGCTCACCGAGGACAGGAAAGAAGAAAAGTGCATAGGATCGGTGACTGAGCTGAAAGCCGAGATTGAAAAATCGGTGAAGGCGGGCTTCATGAAGTCGAACCCGCTCGGCAGCTTCACCGAAGGCGACAACTCGCAGGAAAACTACGAAAAGTTCGACCTGCACAGGCCCTTTGTCGACGACATAATACTTGTAAGCGCCAGCGGGGCAAGGATGTACCGCGAACCCGACCTCATCGACGTGTGGTTCGACTCCGGCGCCATGCCTTACGCACAGGCTCATTACCCTTTCGAGAACAGGGAGAACTTCGGCACGATGTTTCCAGCAGACTACATAGCTGAAGGCGTAGACCAGACAAGAGGCTGGTTCTTCACGCTTCACGCCATAGCCACAATGATATCAGACTCAGTTGCCTTCAAAAACATTATATCGAACGGGCTTGTGCTCGACAGGAACGGCAACAAGATGTCGAAACGCCTCGGCAACGCCGTCGACCCCTTCAGGACAATTGAAGAATACGGATCGGACCCGCTAAGGTGGTACATGATAACAAACGCACAGCCATGGGACAATCTTAAATTCGACATTTCGGGCGTGGACGAGGTGAAGAGGAAATTCTTCGGTACGCTTTACAATACATACTCCTTTTTCGCCCTCTATGCAAACGTCGACAACTTCCGGCATGCAGAAGAGGAAATTCCCGTAATCCAGAGGCCTGAAATAGACAGGTGGATAATCTCTCTCCTCAACTCGCTCGTGAAGGAAGTCGGGAAATGCTATGAGGACTATGACCTTACACGAGCCGGAAGAGCCATACAGGACTTTGTAACCGAGAACCTCAGCAACTGGTATGTAAGGCTCAACAGGAAGCGTTACTGGGGAGGCGACTACGACAGCGACAAGATTGCTGCCTACCAGACTCTCTATACCTGTCTTCTCACAGTGAGCCGCCTTGCAGCCCCGATAGCGCCCTTCTACATGGAAAGGCTCTATACCGACCTCAACTCGGTTACGGGGAAAATAAAGGAGGATTCGGTTCACCTTGCAATCTTCCCCTCCTTCGATGAATCGCTGATCGACAGCGACCTTGAGGAGCGCATGGAGATAGCCCAGAAAATATCGTCGATGATACTCGGGCTCAGGAGAAAGGTAAGCATAAAAGTGCGCCAGCCCCTTGCCAGGATAATGGTCCCGGTACCTGACGCTTTCTTCCGCAGGAAGTTCGAGGCCGTGAGGGACCTCGTCCTCGCTGAAGTAAACGTTAAGGAAGTTGAATATATCGACGACACATCCTCTGTGCTCGTGAAGAAGATAAAGCCCGACTTCAAGAAGCTGGGACCGCGTTACGGGAAACTCATGAAGGACATCACAAATGCAGTGACGGCCCTCAGTCCGGCCGACATCTCGGCATTTGAAGCCTCGGGAACCCACAGTATGATGCTTGGAGGAGAGGAAGTGGCGCTTTCGCTCGCCGATGTTGAGATAATCTCCGAGGACATACCGGGCTGGCAGGTTGCAAATGAAGGCAGGCTTACCGTTGCCCTCGACGTCACAGTGTCGGATGAGCTGCGCTATGAAGGCATTGCCCGCGAGTTTGTGAACAGGATACAGAACATAAGGAAGGAATTCGGCTTTGATGTCACCGACAAGATCTCTGTGCTCATTGAAGACAAGGAATTTGTGAGGGAGGCAGTGAAACGTCATTCGGGATACATAGGGTCGCAGACGCTGGCCACCTCGGTAGGCCTGTCAGTCTCAGTGAATGATGCCGGGGCCCTTGATGTCGAAATAGACGACGTTATTGTAAAGGTTTCCATCACGAAGAACAGCAACTGATCACGGGCTTCCTGCAGCGTTGCGGGACAGGCCTGCGAATAAACACATATAGATATGAAACGCATCCTTGTCACCGGCGGCGCCGGCTTCATCGGATCGCACCTCTGCGAAAGGCTGCTCGATCTCGGGAACGAAGTAATATGCATGGACAATTACTTCACAGGATCGAAGATGAATATAGTTCACCTCCTCGGCAATCCCTACTTCGAACTAATAAGGCATGATGTAACAATGCCTCTTTTCGTCGAGACCGATGAGATATACAATCTTGCGTGCCCCGCCTCGCCTGTCCATTACCAGTACAACGGCATCAAAACGATAAAGACTTGTTGTGGTTAGTGCCAGACAATAGTTATTTTAAAGAGTTGGACCGCTTAATTGATGAAGTAGAACGCACTACTTATTTAGAGCAGAAATACAACAATCCAAATTCTGAAGAAGGTAAAATA
>JALOMK010000070.1 GCA_025455505.1 Bacteroidales bacterium | reverse complement strand
CCTTCCATGGATCGGCCTGAAGGAACTCGACTACTGGCTCGGGATCAGCGACATCTGCCTGGCTCCCTTCCTTAAAAACCCGCAGCATGAATCGGGTGTAGCCAACAAGATCTACGACTACATGCTTGGAGGCAGGCCGGTAGTCGCGTCGGACTGCAGGCCCCAGAAGAACATTATTGAATACTACAGCTGCGGACTTGTATACGGCAACAGGGAGGAAATGAAGAAGTGCATTGTGACTCTTCTCGGTGACGCCGGCCTGAGAAAAGACATGGGGGAGAGGGGAAGAAAGGCAATCCTTGAGGACCTTAACATTTCAAAAGTCAGGCATAACCTTCTTGACTGCTACCGGGAACTTCTTTCAGAATGAAGATACTTATACTGACACATTCATATCCCGACGCCCGGCTCAGGTGGAGGGGCATCTTCGTGAAGGAGCAGGCCCTGGCGCTTGCGGAAAACAACGACGTTACCGTTGTTTATTTCAGGGTCGATTACTCCTCCTTTGCACCATTCGGGAAGTACGGCTTCGAAAGAAGGGATTCAGTGGCGTACCGGCATCCCTTCGGTACTCACTGAACACTCATGGATCGAAAAACATTTCAGGAGCTCAGTCCACAGGCTGCTGGTGATCCGTGCTGTAAAAAAATCAGCTGCCGTGATCGCTGTCAGCGAGGCCCTTGCAAGGGATATGAACCGCTTTGTAAACAGGGAGATAAACATAGTGCCGAATGTAACGGATGTTACAAAATTCCCTCCCTGCACCAGGGTCCGCGGCAACAGCATTAACATAGGCCTGCTGGGCGGTATGAGCAACTACAGGAAGGGAGCCGACATCCTCATTAAGGCGGCTGCGCTCTGCAGGAACACAGATGCTGTTTTTCACATTGGCGGCGGCGGATTGCTGCTGCCGGAGTTCAAAGCCCTTGCAGAAGCCAACGGAACTGCCCGAAGGTTTGTGTTCCATGGAGAAATCCTTGGAGAAGACATATATAAGTTTTTCTGTTCGCTTGACATTTTTGTGCTTGCCAGCCGCGATGAGACCTTCGGCGTCGTTCTCACTGAGGCAATGGCCTGCGGCATACCCGTCATTGCAACGCGCTGCGGCGGACCCGAAGAGATAGTTACCCCTGAATGCGGCCTGCTTGTTGCGAGGGAAGATCCGCAGGACCTGGCCGGAGCCATCGATACAATGATACTGAGTATTGATTCCTGGAACAGAAGTGCCATCAGCAGCTATGCGGCCTCCAGGTACGGCAGGAAAGCCTTCACTGAAAGGATGTCTTTGATTTACCTTGAGCTGCTTTCGAGAAGCGCAAAATAGTTCGATCCCCAGATCCGGTTGCTTAATTTGCGCGACAGCCGCCTCATCCTGTCCTGGAAAAAATAGAATATTTTCCACCCGATCCTCAGGGGCAGCGGCTTTCGGTCGAGACGGGCGCGCCTGTTGCGCACGTAGGCCCTGTAAAAATGCCTGTCGAAAAACGCAATGTCTGTGTAATCGGCGACAATTTTGAAACCTGCATCTTCGGCAAGTCTTACAGCCATTTCCCTGTCGTAGGCCCTGAGGTGACCGGAGGGATCCGTTTCGCCATACTGCCGTTTACGCGTACTGTACGACTTCTCAAGAGGCAGGTTCAGAAGCACATACCTCCCGGCCCGGGCGGCGCTCTTCAGGAATCCAAGATCATCCGGGACATGTTCAACAATGTCCGACAGGATCACAAGGTCAAACCTGTGCTTCGCCGGAGGATTAAGCTCAAGGAATTCATCGAGGGTTCCCATGAAGAAAGTGCAGGCCGGCCATAAGCCTGCGGCCTTTTCAATGTTCTCTGAAGAGATGTCTATCCCCGTGCGCGACCTGATCTTAAGCTTGTCTCCGGCCATGTTGAGCAGGACTCCGAAGGCGCAGCCGACCTCCAGCACATCTGCGTAAGTATGGTATCCGGGAACAAGGTGCGCAAGTTTCCTGACCTTCCACTCGGCCGCTGCATCGTAATATGCACGCTTCTCAGGATCATTCCTGAAGGCTTCATAATCGGGCTGGGTGTCGTAGAATTTCCTGAAATCCATATCAGTCCTGTTTTCGAAGTACATAAGCCGGGGTCCTCCCCATCAGCGTTTTTTCCGCACTACATATACATGCATCCACCCCATCAGCGTTTTTTCCGCAGTACATATACAAGCGCCCTCCCCTTCTTTGGTCCCGACATGAAGGGGTACAGCAGCGGAAGAAGGGTGTTTCGCAGGAGGCTGAAACGCGAGAAGCCCGTGAAATGGAAAAGCGGGATGGGCCCGGCCACGCCTTTTGCAACTGACTCAAGTCCGAGCTTTGAGAACATGTTCTCGAGCTGTATGAAAGAAAGTGGAGTAATATGTCCGTGTACAAAATCGGCTTTTTCGAATGCCAGGAGAGTTCCCCTCATCATGAAGCGGAGGCGCGAAATGAAAT
This sequence comes from Bacteroidales bacterium, assembly GCA_025455505.1. Lineage (GTDB taxonomy): Bacteria > Bacteroidota > Bacteroidia > Bacteroidales > VadinHA17 > LD21. The sequence continues at coordinate 7,861 of JALOMK010000070.1, read as the reverse complement.
TGGATATATTAGGTGTGCTGAGCACTATCAGCCCCCCGTCCTAAACGAGTTCGCGGCAATCGCTAACATACTTCCACGGGTTCTGAAGATGCTCGAGTATCTCCATGGCTATGAGCATGTCGTATTTTTCGGGAAACATCGAGGGATCTATATCCTTGTCCAGGTCGAGCTTAATCTTCCGCCTTAGCTCAGCCTTAACCTGGTCAGTGTCGATGTCGCAGCCGTCGACTGTCATGCCCGCGTCGATCAGGCGCTGCGAGAAGGCTCCTTCGCCGCAGCCGAAATCGAGGATCTTCATTCCATCTTCAAGATGGGGCCTGATCAGGGCGAAAATGTCCTCGTGCAGACCAAAAGCTGCCATTATCCTGATTCCCTTGTAGGGTTCGGGCTTAAGTACTCCGATCCTGATGAGCATATCCGGGGTTTGGGTGCATGACAAAAATACCATTTTAATAATCTTCAGGCACAATTAATCGTTAAATAGTATCTTAGCGCTAATTTTTCAGTCTGATGCTGAACTCAATAAGAAGATCGCTCAAGGATTCGCTCATCTATGGCCTGGGGAACATGGCCGTAAAGGTCGTGGGTCTTCTTCTTATCCCCCTTTACACCGACAGGAAATACTTTTCAGTTGATGACTTCGGCGTGCTCGGTGTGCTTGAAATTTCAGGGCTTGTGCTCACCGCCCTTCTTGCCTCGGCTCTTCCGCAGAGCCTTACCCGCTGGTACTGGGACAAGGAATATGCCGGAAGGCAGAAGGGACTTTTCTTCATGACCTTTGCCACGCAGCTTGCGATATCGCTGCTCTTCTGCGCTGTGCTCATACCCTTGTCTGAGAGCCTGTCGCTGATGATCTTTTCGAAACCCGACTGGCAGAAGGTCATAACCTGGGTCATCCTCGCCTCTGCTATACAGTCGGTGAACAACATTATAAATTCCCTGATGCGGCTTCAGTCGAAGTCGGTACTGTACACTGCAACTAACCTTTTTAAACTTACGGCCGTACTTCTTCTCACGGTCTACTTCATCGTCAACAGGAAGATGGGACTTGAGGGAATTTTCCTGGCACAGGTAATAGGGAACTCTGCAGTAGTGCTCTTCCTTTCAGTATATGTAATCAGGAATTCGGCATTGTATTTCAGTTTCCCGCTTTTCAGGGAAATGAATGCCTATGGTTTCCCGCTCTTCATGGCGAACATTGCAACCGTAATGCTGAATGTCGTTGACAGGTATTCGCTCAACTCGCAGGATCTGCTGAAGTCCGTGGCTCTCTACACGCTGGCCTTTAAAATAACAAGTGTCCTGAAGCTTGTGATTGTCGATTCGGTGAAGCTTGCGGTGGGACCGCTGATGTTCCGCAAGCTTGGCTCGCCAGACGCGAAAAGGTTTTATTCAAAGGTGCTGCTGTATTCTTCATGGGTACTCATGCTTGGAATAATTGCAGTTTCGGTGTTCTCGTACGAAGTCATAAAGGTTATGGCCAAGTCGAAGGAGTTCTGGGGAGCCGTTGCAATAGTCCCGATCCTTGCACTTTCGGTATTTTTCGTGAACATGAAGGACATAGCAATCTATGGCCTGCATTTCGAGAAAAGGACGCGGACGATAGGCCTTATCGTAGTCGCGTCTACCTTGATTGCCCTTGCCCTGAACCTGCTTCTCATACCGCGGCTTGGAATCAGCGGGGCAGCACTTGCGACCCTCCTGTCGCAGCTGTTCTACTGGTATGCCTGCCTGCACTTTGCGCAGAAGGCGTATTACATCCCCTACGAAAAAACAAAGATCGCGCTGATCCTTGTAACTGGAACCGTCCTTTCATTTTCAGGTATACTCATGAACGGACTTGAGCTGCTTCCGAGGCTGCTGCTCAAGTCGGCCGCGCTTGCATCCTTTCCTTTCATATTGTATTTATTAGGCTTCTATGAAACAGCGGAGATACAGGCAATTACGGGCTTCATCAGGAAGTGGGGCAGGATAAGTCACCTGCGGCAAAACATTAAAACCCTGAAGGGCATCGGGGAGGAATATTAAATTACATACTTTTGTCAGTCATTAAGGAAAATAAACGATAAGCGATGCAGACCAAGGAAAAACTCAGGCAGTATATGCCGCATATTGCAGCAATTGTGCTGTTCATTGTAGTGTCATTTGCATATTTCTACCCTGTTCTCGAAGGCAAGATACTGAAGGCCAACGATTCAACAGTGTCGCGTATCAACTCGAAGGAGATACACGACTTCAGGGAGGATTATGGCAGTGAGCCGCTCTGGACAAACTCGGTTTTCAGCGGCATGCCGGCCTTCCTTATCTCGACGCTCTACCCGGGAAATCTCATAAAATACGCCGACAGGGTGCTGAGGATCTTTAAAATGCCTGTTTCCGTCCTTTTTGTTTCGATGCTGGGATTCTATCTCATGCTGCTGATATTCGGGGTCAATCCCTGGCTTGCAATAACGGGAGCCCTGGCGTGGGGATTCTCATCCTTTTTCTTCCAGATACTTGCGGCCGGGCATAACACACAGGCCATAGCCCTGGCATACATGCCTCCCTTTATCGGGGGAGTGTATTATGCCTACAGGAAAAATGCCGTGGCAGGAGCCCTGATTACAGCCTTTGCGCTCGCCCTGCAGATATCGGCAAACCACCCCCAGATTACTTATTATTCACTCCTCTGCCTTCTTGTATTCGGGATATTTGAATTCTCTTCCTCGCTGAGAAATAAAACAATTCCGGACTTCCTGAAGAGTTCGCTTATCCTGCTTATACCCTTCGTGCTTGCAGTGGGCATAAATTTCGCAAGCCTCTACACTACCTGGGAATACGGGAAATACTCAATAAGGGGCAAATCAGATCTCACACATGACAATAAGGCAATAACAGACGGACTCGACAAGGATTACATACTTAGCTGGAGTTATGGTGTAGGCGAGAGCTTCAACCTACTTATTCCCAACTTCAAGGGTGGCTCCAGCAAGCCTCTTCCGCGCGATTCCGAGACAGTGAAGGTCCTGACCCGCAACGGCAACCAGGCTGCAGCCGTGCAGTTTCAGAAATACTGGGGCAGCCAGCCAGGGACCGACGGACCTCATTACATGGGCGCAATAGTGATATTTCTCTTTGTGCTCGGCCTCGTACTTATCAGGGGACCTGAGAAATGGTGGTTGCTTGTTGCAACGGTACTTTCGCTGATGCTTGCCTGGGGAAAGAACTTCATGCCTCTCTCCGATCTCTTCATCGACTATTTCCCCGGCTATAATAAGTTCAGGGCCGTAACAATGATACTTGTAATCGCAGGTTTCTGCATCCCCCTTCTCGGGATACTTGCCCTCAGGGATATTTTCAACGGCACAGCCGGCAAAAAGGAAGTGCTTAAAGGCCTTAAAATTGCAGGTGGCGTCACAGGCGGGTTCCTCCTCCTTGTAATCGTGTTCCCGTCAATTGCAGGTTCATTCATAAGCTATTACGAGGCTGAAGCGAATCTTCCCGCCTGGCTTACCGCTGCCCTGGTCACCGACAGGAAGGCTCTCCTCACATCGGATGCTTTCAGATCGCTTGTTTTCATTATACTCGGAGCCGGCACAATACTGGCTTTCATCCTTGGGAAAATGAAGCAGCTTCCGGCAATACTGATACTGACACTTCTAATCTTCACCGATCTCTGGAGCGCCGGTAAAAGATACCTCGACGCTGACAGGTTTGTAAAGGAGCAGAGGGCATTTGTTCCTTCCGCCGCCGATGCAACCATACTCGCTGACAAGTCATACTACAGGGTCATCAACTGGAACGGAATGACATTCAATGACAACACACCCACATCGTATTTCCATAAATCGATTGGAGGTTATCATGGAGCCAAGCTGCAGAGGTACCAGGAGCTCATCGACACCTCGCTCAGCCGTAATTTCGACCTCATTGAGGCAGTTGCCGCCAATGCAAGATCGGCAGAGGAGTTCCAGTCAGTATTCAGCAGTACGAATGCCCTGAACATGCTTAATGCAAAATACCTTATTTACAATCCCGAGGCTCCGCCGCTTGTAAATCCTCATGCCCTCGGCAACGCGTGGTTCGTCGGCAATGTAATACTTGTGAAGGATGCCAATGAGGAGATCTCGCATATCAACACCTTCAATCCCGCCAACGAGGCGATAGTCGATGACGATTTCAGCAGCTTCCTTACCAGACCGGGTTACCCTGTTAACGGGGATGAGAAAATTGAGCTTGCGAGCTACAAGGCAAACGAGCTTGTTTACAGGTATTCGGCAAAGGAGGAAAAACTTGCTGTATTCTCCGAAATATATTACCCCGAAGGATGGAGATGCTACATCAACGGGAAGGAGAGCAGCCATTTCAGGGCCAATTATGTGCTGCGCGCAATGGTTCTTCCTGCGGGCGACAATGAAGTGCGCTTCGAGTTCCACCCATCATCCTACTATACGGGGAACCGAGTTTCACTCGCAAGCTCCATCCTGCTGCTGTTGCTGACTGCAGGATATTTTGCCCGCGGATTCCTTAAGCGTTCAAAAGCTTAGAAAATGGTGCGCCACGCTGAATGCCCCCTGTGCTCGTCGGCCGAAACAGGACATTTCCTCAGTTGCCGCGACTGGTTCCTGAGCAAGGAGGAATTCAGCATCATTGAATGTGGTGCATGCGGTTTCAGGTTCACCAGGGATCACCCCGGCGAGGCCGAGGCGGGAAGGTACTACGAATCGTCCGACTACATCTCGCACAGTTCTTCCAAACGGAATGCAGGGGAAAAAATCTACCACCTGGCACGAAAGATTATGCTTGGCAGGAAGGTGAGTTTCATAAGGAAGGCCAGTGCAAGATACAGCGGAAACCTCCTCGACATCGGCAGCGGAACCGGCCATTTTGCTGCGGCAATGAAAAACGCAGGATGGAATGTAAGCGCAATCGAGATAAATGAAAAGGCAAGGGAGTTTTCAGAAAGGGAACTTGGCATTGCCGCCCTGCCGCCTGAAAAAGCGGGCTCGCTTGAGGATGGAAGCTTCGACTGTATCACCCTGTGGCATGTGCTCGAACACTTTCACGACCTTCACGGCTATATGAAGGAGATAAAGAGACTTCTTAGGCCCGGAGGTACTCTTGTCGTTGCACTTCCGAATTCAGATTCTGCAGATGCCCGACTTTACGGTAAATTCTGGGCTGCCTGGGATGTGCCCCGCCACCTCTGGCACTTTACGCCCTCATCTTTCGCAAAACTTGCGGAGCTGCACGGTTTTGCAGTGAGAAGGTCAGCTGTCCTGCCCCTCGATGTCTTCTACATATCGTGGCTAAGTGAAAAATACAAAGGATCAGCCTTCCCCCTTCCGAAAGGGATCCTTATGGCCCTTGTCCCGGCAGCTAAATCAATATTCTCGAAAGACAAGGGAAGTTCGCTTGTATATACCCTCAGCCAGGCCTGATGTTCTGCTCACCTTACTAATCAATACCTGTCCTGGTACCTGTATTTCCTTGTGGCATCACCGAACTTGGCGGCAATGGAGATCTCGTGGGTCCCCCAGGTCAGCCTCTGGATTTCCTGGGTTGTAAAGTCAAAGGCATAGCCGAAATGGATCTTGTTCCAGCGTACCCCGAAATTTACAATGATCGCCCCCGCTGTCCTGTATGATAGCCCTCCCCAGAAAGTATCGTCATACTTGTATGTCACGCCTATGTCGGCAACCGGGTTAAACTGCTCAGTAGTCACAAACAGCAGCGAAGGCTGTATCTCCGACCTTGTCCCCTGGAAAAAGCTGTAGGTTCCGAAAAGGTAATAATGCCTCTCCACGTCAAAGTTCCTGTAGGCGCTGTTGGCTATCTTTGCAGTTCCCTCGAAGAGCTGGTCTATTGAGAAGCCGAAAGAATAGTTTGAGTTTTCGATCTGCACTCCGAACGACATATCGGGGACAAACATCCCCCTCCTGAGCTCGTCGTTGAACCATGGTTCGTCCGGATCCTCAAAATCAATCTCACTTTCGTCTATCTTGAAATGATAACCTGTAAGGGCAAGCCCCATTGAAAGCTGGGTGCTGTTCCTGAGCCAGAGATGATATGCATAGGTTGCCTGGAAGCCCGTTCTGCTTATAAGGCCGTTCTTGTCGCTGAAAACATAGCCGCCAAGACCCACCCTTCCTTTTGTGCTTGGCCTGAAAGAGCTCCCTGACTTGTCTTTTTTTATTGAAAAGCTTCTCTTCATCATCCTTCCATGGGCGCTTACAGAGAAGGTCCTCGGTGCTCCCGAGTAGCCTACCCACTGCTCCCGCGCGGTAAGGTTGACACTTGTAAAGCCTTCGCTTCCCGCCACTGAAGGATTAATCAGGAACTTATTGTACAGGTACTGGCTGTATATAGGCAGCTGCTGGCCTGCAGCCGCGGCTGCAGTCATCAGTGCAAACATCAATATGGCCAGTCTCTTCTTCACTCAGACTACTTAACAATTGTTATGTTGCCCAGCAGGGGTCTCCTGCCTTTCTTCACATCAATAATATAATGGTACGAGTCAACAGGCAGCACCTTGCCGTTCTGGCTTCCGTTCCATGGCACGGGGTATCCCTTCGCCGACTGCCACACAGTTGAACCCCACCTGTTGAACACCTTGACTTCCATATCGGGATAGAGATATGCATTCGGAATCAGTTGCGGTGCAGGAATTGAAATCCGTGACTGTCACCCTGTACCCGCCTTCCGTAATCCCTGCCAGGTTCTGCTCTGACGATCCGTTCGACCATTTATAGATATAATCAGTGCTTATCACTCCTCCCGTCACAGCGAGTTCTATTGCCCCGTCGGGCTTGTCGGGACAGGATGGCTGCACAGGGCTGAATGCAATTTTTATCTGGTCAGGTTCGGTCATCGTGAAAGATCCTGTGGCGCTGCAGTTGTTTGCATCTGTTGCAATAACATCGTATTGTCCCGCAGGCAGGTCTGTAAGCTGTTGAGTAGTGCTTCCTTCCGACCACAGGTAGTTAACTTCACCCGCGTTGTTAATCACACCGGCTGCAAGGGTGCCGGTGCTGTCGCCGTAACAGCTGATGTTGAAGCCGCCGGTGCTCTCCGAAGGCACGAAGGTTACAGCCATCACATCAGGCTCGTCAAGGGTAATGGTGTCAACTACCGAGCAGTATTTCGAATCGCGTATCGAGAGGTAGTATTCTCCTGCTCTCAGTCCTGCAACTTCAGCCGAGGATGATGTGAAGCCTGTCGGTGATGTCCAGCTATATGAATATGGAGCGGTTCCGCTCATCGGAGTCACTGTAATTGTCCCGTTCGACAGGCCGTTGCAGCTTATATTGTAGCCGTTGTAATCTGAGGGAACCGCATTGTAGACCAGAGGGGCCGGGGGACTGACAAATGCCGAGTCTGTAACGGAACAACCGTTGGCATCTGTAACTGTTACGCTGTAATAACCTTCGGTAAGGCCTGTAATATGAGCGCTTGTCCTGAGGTCTTCCCAGAGTATTGACCAGGGCCCGGTTCCTCCTGCGGCTGTCACGGTAAGCTCCCCGTTGTCGAAGCCGGGAGCCTCGCATGTAATGTCTGTAATTTCAAAGGTCAATGCAAGCGGTTCAGGCTGCGTGAGTGTCACTATCCTGTCTACATTGCAGCTGTTTGAGTCGCTTACTGAAATGGTATATGTTCCTGCGGCGAGCGCAGCCTGGTTCTGCTGACCGGGAACAATCCCTGAACCGTCAGATGAACTCCACGTATAAGTGTATGTGCCTCCTGTCCCGCCGGAAGCGCTTACATTGATAGAGCCTGTACCTCCGTTGCACCTGAGGTTCACTCCACCGCTAAACAGTGAAGGCACTGCACTCACATCTATCGCCGGCGGCTCGGAAAGTGTCACCTGCGGTATGTTAAGAAG
>JALOMK010000357.1 GCA_025455505.1 Bacteroidales bacterium | reverse complement strand
AACATAGTGGAAAGCAGGACGAAGCACATCTCCAGTCGCATGGTCAGCTCCTGACACTTCACCGTCAGCATCACCGCACTTAATCATCATAACGCCCAGGTAAAGAGGATCTTCAATAAGAATGGAAGCTTCTTCAACGGTCATTCCCTTGCCTTTGCGAAGCTCAACCATAGTATTGATATAATGCTGCTTCCTTGCATGTGATTTAGGATCTATGAGTGTTGCTTTTTCAATATTCTTAAATCCCATCTGAACAGCATGAGCCTTTATCTCTGCCGGATCGCCGAGCAGTATAATCTGTGCCAGACCTTCCGCAATTGCAATATCAGCTGCCCTTACATTTCTTTCTTCGTATCCTTCAGGAAGTACAATCCTCTTGTTATACTTCTTTGCATTTTGTTTGATAGTATCCAATAATTCCATTGTGTATCAGTAGTTTAAATTGTCTGAAATCTTTTTCTAAATGTACGAAAAAAAAATTCTATTAAACAACCTGATAAATCATGATTCTGGAAAAGTTCTTTGTTTTAAATTAGCAAGTCGAAAAACATGAATACAGATACCATTTATAAACGTCTCGATACTCTTGCAGAAAGTCTTCAGGGAGATCTGAAGTATGACACGATAACCAGGACGATTTATTCAACCGACGCTTCAGCATACAAAGAGATGCCTTTGGCTGTTATCTGGCCTGAAGGAAAAGAGGATCTGAAAAAGAATAAAGCCCGCCGGGGATTGCCTCATCAAGCGCCCAACCCGGGATCCTGATCCTGAGGCCAAAGCGTGATGACTTCTCCGGGTTTACTGAAAGCTCTATGCTGCCTGTCCATGGGTAGCCGGTTTCCTGTGACAACTCAACCTTATTCCCTGCCAGTTCAATAAGGGCATTGTTCGACATGAAGAGGTTCACATAAAGCTGATCGCCGCAGGTCGAATAGATATAGCCGGGAATTGCAGGAATGAATCTGGCCACATTCGAAGGACAGCAGGCGCATCCAAACCATGGGCTTCTCTGGTGCTGACCGTTCGACTCAAGCGGGTTTGGATAGAAGAACCTGTCGGCCGAAAGAGAAACACCCGAGAGCATCGAATTATAAAGTGTCTTCTCGAGAATATCCATATACTTTGAATGCCCGTGCAGAAGGAATAACCGTTCATTGAAGAAGATGACTCCTATCGAAGCGCATGTTTCACAGTAGGCTGACATATTGGGAAGCACGTAGGGATCGGCGAAACCCTCATTCCCGCCGGTGGCCCCTATGCCGCCTGTAACATATATTTTTCTGAAAACAATGTCCTCCCAGATCCTTGTTATTGCATCAATATATTCCTTATCTCCATCAATTGCAGCCACATCGGCCATGCCGGAATACATGTATGTTGCCCTTACCGAATGGCCGACAGCCTCAGCCTGGTCCACAACCCTCTGGTGCGCCTGGTTATACTGTTCTCCTTTCGGCCCCCTTATATCGAGAAAAAACTTTGCAAGATCAAGGTACCTGCTGTCGCCTGTAGCCCTGTACAGTTTCACGAGTCCCATTTCAATTACCTGGTGACCGGGATACACTTTGACCTTGTCGTAACCGAAATCCCTTGCCACAAGGTCGGCCGATTTAATTGCAATGTCAAGAAAGGTCCGTTTGCCGGTTGCCTGGTAGTGAGCTACTGCGGCTTCATACATGTGACCTATGTTATACAGTTCATGACTGAGAACCGTATCGAGTTCCCATCGCTTTGGGCTGGCCCAGTCATGAAGTCCTTTCCCCCCGTGCATCTCCGCGATTGTCCTGTTGGTGTAGATGTATCCGTCATCTTCCTGGGCAAGGCCAATTTTGTATATCAGGGTGTCCAGATAGGCATCGAGCTTTGGATCGGGAAAAGTCTGCAGCGAATATGCGGCTCCTTCAATAATCTTGAATACATCAGAATCATCGAAGGGATATATTGTCTGGAACCTGCCTGTATCAAGTCCCCCGGCTATCTCAAAATTCCTGACCCTCCCTGTCGATTCGCAATAGCCAAAGGCAATAGGAATTGTTACCTCTGCATTCCTCTTTATCCTTGGCGCCCAGAAATCATCAGTCATTTTGACTGAGGTAAACGGGACAGGTGTAATGGGGTAATCCCTTGCTGCAGTCTTATCTCCTGAGCAGGAAACAAAAATGCATAAAGAGGCGCTGATGATCGAAAGGTAAAAACTGAATTTTTTCATTGCACCTTATTTTGAAAGTTCAATCACAACAACAGACTTTGCAGGCATATTTACTGTAAGAAGGCCGTCTTTATACGAAAACCCGTTAAATGAAGCCGGCTTAACTGCTTCGGGCGCCTCAAAGCTGTTGTATGCATTCATTTCTGCGGCTGTCAGCACTTCGCCGCTGATCTTTTTGAAAGCTTCTCCGACTATCGGAGCTGAAAGGGTTAAAGGCTTGTTCGGGTTAAGATTTGCTATCGAAATATGCACCTTCCCTTCCTTGTCAACCGATGCGGATGCTGAAACTGAGGGTATCCTGCGCGTGCCATTCACGTATTCCTCGCATTTCAGATCGATATTCAGGACCTTTGCTTCCTGGTGGACCCTGAACATCCTGAAAACATGATAAGTAGGAGTCAGCACCATTTTATCATCCTTTGTAAGTATCACTGACTGAAGGACGTTTACTATCTGGGCAAGGTTTGCAACCTTAACCCTGTCTGCATGGTTGTTGTCATGGATAAAAAAAGGATTCGTGTTTTCCTGGTAGATGACCATGCAAATGACCCCTTAAAGGTGGTCAGCAAAAACTAAAACGGCTTGTAGTGTCGGAATGGAACATCCATCCGCTCTTAGGGCCGGTG
>JALOMK010000069.1 GCA_025455505.1 Bacteroidales bacterium | reverse complement strand
CCGATCATGAAACCAAAAGAATTTTCAAAACTCGTCGCTATCCTGTCTGCTTTCCTGATGGCGCTGCCATTAACAGCCACCTCCGCCCAGGAAGAAAAAGCAGGAGACAGCCGCGGCATTACGGTTGTAACAACTCCTTCGCTGCAGGGGCTTGCTGCATCTCTATCCTCCGGATACTCAAAGGCAAGCGGCATTGAAAGCAGGGTAAAGACTGCCGACAACATCGAAAAAGCCTGCAATCCCTCAGCCGGGGAAATTGCCCTTATCCCGGGGAGTCTTCACGGCACTCCCCTGCCTGGAGACGCACTTTCGACAGTTATAGGCAGGGATGTGACAGTAGGAATAATAAACAGTGACAATCCTGTAATATCCGAACTGAACAAAAAGGGACTTTCGCCTGCTGCAATTTCAAAGATAACAAACCAGGATGGCAGGGCAAGCTGGGGCTCTCTTACCGGAACGGGCGACAGCAGTCCCGTGCGATTCTATTCACGGAACAATGACCTTGCTTCCGCGGCAATAGCAGCCTTCAGTGGTTCGGCTGCAACCGCCGGAGGCATAGCTGCAGCAGACGATTCTGAAGCAATTTCATTTGTCCGCTCCGACAGGAACGGCATAGCCTTCGTAAGCCTCTCTTCACTGGCGGACGGAAAGACAAACGCCCTCCCGGCAGGAACCGCAATTCTTCCAGTGGACAGGAACGGCAACGGAACAATAGATTTCCAGGAGGCCATATATTCTGACCTTAATTCATTTACACGGGGTGTGTGGATAGGAAAATACCCGCCGAGCCTTGTAAGCTCTATCTGCGCCGTGATCCCTGCCTCAGGCGTTACGGGTGCAGCAGCTGACTTTGCAAGATGGATAGTTACTGAAGGGCAGGATATAATCTCAGAAGTCGGACATACAGCGCTTATTGCAGGTGAAAGAGTTACTGCCGCAGACAGGATAGCGGAAGCTTCAGTCCGCCCGGTGGCCGTGGCAGCAACAACAAGGGTTTTCGGCCCTCTTTTCATCCTGCTTGCCGCAATCTGTGCAATCGCTGCCCTTATATATGTTGCATCTTCATATTTCAGAAAAAGAAAATTCGCCGAACAGGTACACCTTGAGCCTTCTTTATCGGCGCTAAACCCATCAGGCATTTCGGTTCCTGCCGGGATCTATTTTGACAAGGCACATACCTGGGCCTTCATGGACCAGGAAGGAACCGTGACTACCGGCGTTGATGACTTTCTTCAGCATGTAACCGGCCGGATAACAAGGGTTAAAATGATGGAACCGGGTAAAAAGGTAAAGAGGGGCGAGCGCTTTCTCTCATTGATACAGAATGGCAAGCAGATCGACCTTTATGCTCCCGTTTCGGGAACCATCACAGGTGTTAATGAGGCACTCATCCATGACAGCTCGGCGATTAATGCATCACCATACAAAGCAGGATGGATATATAAGATCAGTCCGTCGAACTGGCTCAGGGAGAATCCCCTCCTCTTCATGGCCGAAAAACAGGTACTGCATCTTAACAGGGAAATGGGGCGTCTGCGCGATTTCCTGGCCAAAGCCACAGGCGGAGATGCTGAATCGAGTTCCCAGCTTGTGCTGCAGGACGGAGGTGAGATACGCGACGGGGTTCTTTCCTCACTCGGACCGGAGGTGTGGGAGGATTTCCAGTCGGACTTCATCGACAGCTCAAAGCAAGTTTGGTTTCACGAAATTCTATAAATGCCGATATCATGAAAATTCAACGAAGAACATTCCTGAAGGTTGCCGGTGTAAGCGGGGTCGCACTTGCTGCCGGGACAAGGCTGGGAGGAGCGCGGACACCTGCTGAGAAGACTGAATTTTTCGGAATACTCTACGACTCAACCAGGTGTGCCGGATGCCAGACCTGCGAGACCTCATGTGCTGAAGCCAACAGCCTTCCGGCTCCGACGGAGACAATCACTGCAGGAGTGGTTCGGAAAACGGATGAAAAGCATCGTACAGTTGTTAACGCCTTCAGCGCAGAAAGCGGGGAGGTATACCTCAAAAAGCAGTGCATGCATTGCAATGAGCCTGCCTGCACAGCCGCCTGTCTCACGCAGGCGATGTACAAGACAAAGGAAGGACCTGTGATCTGGCGGGCTGACAAGTGCATGGGATGCAGGTACTGCATGGTGTCGTGTCCCTTCGACAGTCCCAAGTTTGAGTACCACAGCTCCAACCCGAAGATAGAAAAGTGCAACATGTGTTACCCACGCCTTCAGGAAGGGAAGGTCCCGGCCTGTGTTGAGAACTGCCCGGCAGAGGCTCTCACATACGGTCCGCGAAGGGAGCTCATAGCGGAGGCCCGAAAGAGGATGGCAGAAAACCCGGGTCAGTACATCGACCACATCTACGGAGAGCACGAGGCAGGAGGGACTTCATTCCTCTACCTTGCCGGTGTTGATTTCGCAGAAGTAGGCCTTAAAACTTCTCTTCAGTCGAAACCCTATCCCGAGCTAACAAAAGGATTCTTATACAGCGTGCCGGCTATTTTCGTTCTCTGGCCTGCAATGCTCTTAGGCATGAGAGAAGCGACAAAAGACAAAAACACTGAAGAAGATGAAAACAGATAGTGCCGGCGCAGTACTTCACAGGGATAATGACGGCAGCTCAATTATCCGGTTCCTTATAGCGGAACTGAAGCCCAAGGGAAAGATCCTCACCCCTTTCAATATTATCTCCCTCCCCATAATGCTCCTTGGCCTGATCCTTATCGTGATAAGGTTCTGGAAGGGCCTCGGGGCAGTCACAAACCTCACCCAGGAAGTCCCCTGGGGACTGTGGATAGGCTTTGATGTAGTCACCGGCGTTGCCTTTGCCGGAGGAGCCTATGTGCTTACATTCATGGTTTACATCCTGAACATGAAGCAGTACCATTCGGTTGTCAGGATCACTGTGCTGAACGGTTTCCTGGCATATCTCTTTTATGCAGGCGCCCTTCTTCTCGACCTGGGCCGTCCGTGGAACGTCATCAACCCGATCATCGGCAACAGCTTCGGCACAAGCTCGGTACTCTTTCTTGTGGCATGGCATTTCCTTCTTTACATGATAGCCCAGCTTATCGAGTTCTCGCCTGCAGTGGCGGAGTGGCTCGGCGCAAAAAGGGCACGGAGGATACTGTCGGGAATGACAGTTGCAGCCGTAATTTTCGGCATCACGCTGTCGACTCTTCACCAGTCGGGGCTGGGGGCCCTCTATCTGATGGCGAAGGAAAAGATACACCCGCTGTGGTACAACGAATTCATTCCAATTCTATTCTTTGTCTCGAGCATCTTTGCAGGCCTGTCGATGGTAATCTTCGAAGGAACAATAAGCCACAGGGTATTCTTTGACCAGATAAGCGAAAAGCACCATGCGGAGCACAACAGGATAGTAAAAGGACTGTCGCGCATATGTGCCGTTGCAATGTTCGCTTACTTCTTCCTGCAGGTGCTTGTATTTGTACACGGTAAGAACGGGCAGTATCTTGACTCAGCCATGGGCTACTGGTACCTTGCCGAGATGCTCGGCTTTGTCCTCCTGCCTATGGTCCTCTTCTTCTACAGCTACAGGAGGGGAAACATTTCGCTGATAAGGATTGCAGCCATCCTGACAATGCTTGGCGTGATAATCAACAGGCTGAATGTGACAGTCATCGGTTTCAGGTGGGATGCCGCAGTTCGTTACGTGCCAACCTGGATGGAACTCGTTGTCACCCTCGCGGTGATATTCACTGAGATATGGGTGTTCAGATGGGTTGTCAACAGGATGCCCGTCCTGAGGGAATCACCAGCCTGGGCAAAGGAGGAACAATAGATTAACCAGCAGGGATGTAATACATCTCCGGCATAATACTCAAAGAAATGGACGGATTTACATACAATAACATTTTCGATACAAAAGGGATAGAATATATAATCATAATCGGGTTCCTCCTGGCTGTGATTCCCTTCTGGCTCCTGCTGAACAGAAAGGCCCCCCTTGCAGCTGAAATAAGAAAGCGCATCGGAGTTCTCACGCATTCGGCATTGCGTATTCCGATGGGGATATTCTACAGCAGTAATCACACCTGGACTTATCTTGAAAAGTCGGGGTCGGCAAGGATCGGGCTCGACGATCTTCTTCTTCACCTGACGGGAAATGTAGTTGTCACTCCTGTTGCGGTAGGAGGAACAAGGATCAGGAGGGGCGATGTTATCGCCGAGATCACAAGCGGCGACAGGCGTCTGAAGGTGCTGTCACCCGTATCGGGGGAGCTTTTGCGCATAAATCCTGCACTTTCGGCAAATCCTGACCTCCTTAATGAAGATCCCTTTGGCAGTGGATGGATAGCAAGCATAAGGCCCGAGGCCTGGCTTTCAGAGGTCAGCAGCTGCTACCTGGCAGCAGAGGCTGTTGAATGGTCGAAGCGTGAACTTACCCGTTTCAGGGATTTTATCGCCTCGGCTTCGGCAAGGTACTCTCCCGAAGCTGTCCCGGTGATGCTTCAGGACGGGGGAGAGTTGTGCGACAAGCCTCTCGAAGGCATGCCGGGTGAGGTATGGAATGATTTTGAGAAGGATTTCATGTCTCTGGCAGGATGAATGCGATATTTTGATTAACTTTAATGATATTTGGTTTCGGATCTGAACAATAGAGTTAGTCCAGAATATGGCCAGGAATACTGCAAATGGTGAGCTGAAAAACAGCTCACCACTGTCATTTAAGAAAACTTTCAGACTGTGGTCGTCGATCTACAGCCGCGTTGTTACAATCCTCACAATATCGCTTATCCTTCTCTTTGTCCTTTTTGGCCTGATATTCAAATCGGTTTATGAACAGAACCTTAACAAGGTAATAAGGCAGAACGGCAACAATGTGGGATCGATAGTTGAGGGGGCTCTCTACCATTCAATGCTCGAGAATGACAAGACCACCCTCCAGGGGACCCTTGACATAATAAACACAATGTCGGGAATTGACGATGTGAACATGTACAATTCCAATGACAGCCTTGTCTATTCCTCATTCACTTCCGACAATGAGAGCCACAGCAATCCCGACTGCAGGAGCTGTCATCCCGACCTCAGGAAAATGTTCCCTTACAAGGAGAAGTCGTATGTGATACTGGAAGCTGACAACGAATGCGAGATGCACGGGAGCGACAACTCTCACAGGCATCTTCTCATAAGGTCTCCGATTCTTAACGAGGCATCGTGCTATACCAGTTCATGCCATGCCCACAGCGAGAGCGACGAAGTGCTGGGATCGCTCGTTATCAAGATGCCTCTTGAACAACTCGACAACACTGTAAGTGCATCGATTTCGAGGTATTATATTTTTGCCGCTTTTGCAACTCTTGTGCTTGTAAGCATCCTTATTCTCTTTACGCGGGCAAAGATCAAGAACCCCCTGAATGAAATAGTGAAGGCCAGCGTGGCTGTGTCATCCGGCAACAAGGACACGCGTCTTGCAGTGAGTCCCGACCAGCTCGATGATATCCGGATGGTTTCAAGTGCCTTCAATGAAATGCTCGACAACCTTCAGTCGGCAAATGAGGAACTCAGGAACTGGTCGCAGCAGCTTGAGTACAAGGTTCAGAAGAAGTCGGAGGAGCTTGGGGCAGCGCAGAACGAACTGATTCACATCGAGCGGATAGCTTCGCTTGGCAAGCTCTCCTCTTCTGTAGCCCATGAGATCAACAATCCTCTCTCGGGCATCCTCGTCTATACAAAGCTTATCTACAAGCAGCTGAGCGATCCTGAATTGTTTGCCTCGAGGAGGGAGTCGGTAATGAAAAACCTCAAGCTGATAGAGAACGAAACCAAGCGCTGCGGCGAAATAGTGAAGGGGCTGCTGGAGTTCTCCAGGAAGGACCAGGAAGATTTTGAGTCGAAGCATCTTCATAAGATACTTCATGACACTTGCGATCTGATGGCGCACAACATGGAAATATCGAACATAAGTCTTATCAGGGATTTCAGCGCCGCCGCTGACCTTGTTTTCTGCAGTCCTAACCAGATAAAGCAGGCCTGCGTTGCAATTCTTGTAAATGCAACTGAAGCAGTAAGGGAGACCGGTGAGATATCAGTATCGACAAGAAATCCCGACAAGGATACAATAGTTGTGGATATAAGCGACAACGGGATAGGCATTCCGAAGGATGACATTCCGCACATATTCGAACCATTTTTCTCAACCAAGCATGATACAAGCGGCATTGGCCTGGGACTCGCGATTGTGCATGGGATTATCAAGAGTCACAGCGGGAAGATCGACGTAAAATCGGAACTCGGCAGAGGAACAACAATTTCGGTTACATTTCCGATAATAAGGATATAAAACAATAATACAGATGGCCAGGAAGATTTCAATACTTATTGTTGATGATGAGGATTCGGTGAGGGATTCTTTATACAGCTGGTTTATTGAGGACGGGTATGCTGTGGAGTGCGCGGAGGATGCTCTTGCAGCACTTTCAAAGCTTGAATCGGGAAACTATGACATCATCCTTGCCGACATTAAGATGCCGGGAATGGACGGGCTTGAGATGCTAAGGCGGATAAAGACCATGAGGCAGGAACAGATAGTAATAATGATGACTGCCTTTGCAACTGTTGACACAGCAGTTCAGGCTCTCAAGGACGGAGCTTTCGATTATGTTACAAAGCCTTTCGACCCCGACGATCTGTCACATCTTATAAGGAACGCATCAAGGCAGATAGCCCTCGAAGAAGAGAACGAACTGCTGCGGGAAAAGGTTGTGTCTCTTGAGAATATAGGTGACATTGTCGGCGACAGCGAAGCTATGAAGAGAGTATTGCGCGACATTGAGAGTGTTGCCCAGTCGAACTCTTCAGTTGTGATAACAGGTGAGAGCGGCACGGGCAAAGAGCTCGTTGCGAGGGCCATTCATTCAAACTCCACCCGCAGGTTTTTCCCGCTTGTCAGCGTTCACTGCGGCGCCTTAACCGAGAGCCTTCTCGAGAGCGAGCTGTTCGGGCACGAGAAGGGAGCATTCACAGGAGCAATCTATAACAGGAAGGGGCGGTTCGAGATGGCTGACAACGGTACTATCTTCCTCGATGAGATTGCTACGATATCGACAAAGATGCAGATCGACCTGCTGCGTGTCCTCGAGACAAAGAAGTTTGTAAGGGTTGGAGGCAACAAGGAGATATCTTCCGATTTCAGGGTAATCTGTGCAACAAACAAGGATCTGAAAACACTCGTTGAGAAGGGAGAATTCCGCGAAGACCTTTATTACAGGCTGAACGTTGTCAACATATCTGTTCCTCCCCTGCGCGAAAGAGCCGACGATATCCCCCTGCTCGCCGAATATTTCATTAAGAAATACTGTCATGCAATGAACCGGCCGCCGGTCACAATTGAGCCGCAGGCTCTCAGGAGGCTTTCTGAATTTCAGTATCCCGGCAATGTCAGGGAACTTGAGAACATTATCGAAAGAGCCATTGTAGTAGGCGGCGGCAGGAAGATCACTCTCAATGACCTTCCTGCCCTTCATTCAACACCGGTGAGCCAGGCAGAAAGCCTTGAAGACCTTGAACGCGTTCATATTAAAATGATTCTTGACAAATACGACTGGAATATCTCAAGAGCGGCCAGGGCGCTTAATGTGGACAGGGTTACCCTCTACAATAAAATTTCGAAATACGGGCTCAGGCAGGCTCAATAGACTCACTCCCTCATTATCTGATTAATGGTCCAGCCGCAGATTACATTGATCTCATTCGGATATTTTGAAGAGAGCTTTCTCAAAGATATAGGCACTGCCGTTGGCAAAGAGCTTGTCCTTCCTGTAAGGATCAGGGAGGGTTTCATCGACCTGAGTGAGTTCTACGATCCCACCCGGAGGCAGTATAACGCAACCAGACTCCTGAAGGAGGTTGACATGGTATATGGCCAGGAGCCGGACAGGACCCTGGGATTGTTCAGTGTCGATCTTTTTATCCCGATACTCACGTACATCTTCGGACAGGCGATATTGTCGGGTCGCACGGGTGTGGCTTCGCATTACAGGCTGAACAACGAAAGGTACGGGCTGCCGCCAGATCCTTTTCTTCTTTTAAGCAGGTTCTCGAAGGAAGCAATCCATGAGCTCGGACACACCTTCGGACTTGTACACTGCCATAATCCCCTTTGCGTGATGAGGTCGGGCACCTATGTTGAGGACATAGACCAGAAGGAGGCGTCTTTCTGCGCGCATTGCAATGAATTGCTTGCTACATTTATCAAAACAAATCATAAGCCAGATTAATCATGAGAAAGATTTCATTATTAGGTACAGGCCTTATCGGGGCCTTCTATACAATGTCGGTACAGGCGCAGCGAAGGAAGGATGTAATACTTCATGTCAGCGCCAGCCGGGAGGAAAGTGCAGGAACCTTTGCAAAAAAATACAATATCCCAAGGTATTCAGCAGGTATCAGGGATGCTGTTATGGATCCTGAAACTGATACTGTAATTGTGGCTCTTCCGAATTACCTTCACAAGGAGGCAATTCTGATGGCATGCGAGGCCGGGAAGAACATCCTCTGTACCAAGCCACTTGCAACATCCGGAGCTGAGGCTCTTGAGATAATGGAAGCCGTGGAAAAGGCAGGTCTCTTCAACGGCTATCTCGAGGATCTTGTTTATACACCCAAGACACTTAAGTCGCTGGGAGTGGACTGGCTGTCTATAGGCGTGCAGACCTTCGACGACGGCGTGCTGCGCCGCAACGGGCGCCGCCAGG
>JALOMK010000068.1 GCA_025455505.1 Bacteroidales bacterium | reverse complement strand
TAACAGTTAGCATTAATCCGAAAATAATGAAAATTGCTATTTCTCTTCCGAACCTAGTCTTTATTGCATAAATTAGAGTATTTCCGGATACAATGGTCAATCGACTTATGGCCACAATCAGAATATATGTAAAGAAGCATGATAGCGCCAGAGCCCATGTCATTGACATGCCAAACTTTGCTCCAGCAGCTGCCATAGTAGTAACGCTACCGGTCCCAATTACATAACCAATAATGAAAATTCCAGGTCCTATTGAAGTTCCAAACTTCAGAAATTTATCCCTGAAAACTGACCTTGTATGTGACGGATTATTCATATTCACAGCCTGCAAATAAATTAAGTATCTTAAAATACCTTTTCTGTGCTTATGCTAAAACGCAACTATTCGATAAGTTAATTTATCAGAGAGATTTCCTTGTGAATCTGGTATATTTCACATGTGCCAGCCATACCAGCGCGGTCAGGAGTATCACGGCAACGTAAACAAATACAGGTACCGGAACCGGGTCGCCGCCGGCATATGAATGCAGTCCCGACAGGTAATAGTTGACCCCGAAGTAGGTCATCAGCACTGACGAGAAGGCAAAGAGCGATATCAGGTTAAAGGTGTATACATCCTTCATTCCCGGGATAAGCCTGCTGTGGATAACCAGGCTGTATATTACTATAGTGATCAGCGACCATGTCTCCTTCGGATCCCATCCCCAGTAGCGGCCCCATGACTCATTTGCCCATACAGCACCCAGGAAGGTGCCTATTGTAAGAAAATAAAGCCCCAGGGTCAGGGTACGGTAATTGATAACACTCAGCTCATCGATTGTCTTCGATATCCTGTCACGGTTTTCATTATTCGAAAGGACGAGAAGCACCATTACAATAAGCCCGAGAATTGCACCCAGGCCGAGGAATCCGTAACTGCCCGTTATGACTGAAACATGCAGGGTAAGCCAGTATGATTTAAGAACCGGGACAAGATTCGTGATCTCAGGGTCCATGAAACTAAGATGAGCCACCATAAGGGTCATTGAGGCGAGGACTCCCGTGGCCGACAGCGCAAATGCCGACTTCCGGCTGAATATAAGTCCCGCAAGGAGAGTGACCCACGAAATGAATATCATCGATTCATAACCGTTGCTCATCGGAGAGTGTCCTGAAATGTACCATCTCATGCCCAGGCCAAGAGTGTGTGCCAGGAAGCCTGCAAAGAGAAGCCAGCCCATCGCGCTTACAACAAGACTTTTCTTTTGCGATCCCTTTATTACCATGACTATAAGCCCTATAAGCATGACAAGCCCAACAGTGCCATAATAAGGGAACAGGCGTTCAAAGATGCTCAGCCTGTAGTACAGCAGTTCAACTTTTGTCTTTGAAGCTGTTGGGATATCATAGCTTGCAAATCGTTGCTGGTAACTGCTGACTGATTTCACTGCCTGTGCGAGTGAGGCGGCGTTGTTGTTCTGAAGGGCTTCCGTAAGGGCCGGGACAATTCCCTGGATGTACGCAGAATCTTCTTTGCCTGCAGCCTTCTGAAGTGCATCGGCAGGCGACACCCAGTCATGAGAACCGTCCCTGAGGGGGAAGAGCCTGAGGAAATCGCCGGTATACACCATGTAAAGTATGTTTACCCTTTCATCAACCTTCATGAGTTCCTTGTCGGTTTTGCTTCTCTGGTTTGGCGGCTTTGAATAGGCAGCGTTAACAAGATCTGATATCTTATAAGTGCCCTGGCCAAGGTCAACAAAATCAGAGAAGGCCCCGTAATCGCCTCTTATCCCAAGCTGCCGCCTGAGCTCCTTATCCGATACCTTGATTACAGGTTCTTCCTTCCAGTTATTGAAATCGAGGTAAAAGCCCAGGTAGAACTGCATTGAACTCATCCCCTTCCAGGTATTCTCCCTCGTCACTTTCCTCAGGATGTCATTGCTGAGAGTGAACAAGGGTTTTGTCCTTCCCTTCTGGTCCTGTACCAGCACCTTGCCGAATTCCCCTGCAACTTTATTGTCAGGGACAAATTTCTGGGCATCAGCGGTGCTGAGTCCGGAAAGTGCGGCAAGAATTAATGCAAGCGCCCCTCCCCTCCTCAGGGCCGACTGCCAGTGTCCATGTGTGATTGTACGGAAAAGGGAATTCCTGTTCAGCAACTGGAGAATTATAAATACTATAAGCATTGCATAACCTGCATAAGTCACAAGCATGCCTGCCCTGTCGTGACTGACTGAAAGGATCGTGCCCTTCTCGTCCTGGTCGTATGATGACTGGTAGAACCTGTATCCCTGGTACTTCAGAATGTTGTTCATGAAGATCAGAAATGGCTTCTCGACTCCGTTTGCAGGGTCGGAAAGGACGACATCGCTTTTATAGCCTGAAGGGCTGTTCGAACCGGGATACCTGTCGAGTATGAAATCATTGAGCCTTACCGTGAAAGGGAGGATTGTCTCCTCAGGACCGTATGCTATCTCCAGTCTGTTGTTCCCGGCATTGACCGCGGCACGGGCCACTTCGCCTGCTTCATTATCCCATAAGTACACGGAAGATGATTTTCCTTCGCCCGTAAGGTTGAAAATAAATGCATTCCTGCCGGTCTGCCGCTCAGCAGGGTTGATACCCTGTACCTTTACAGAGGCGGAAAGCGACAGCACTTCCGGGATTATCTTGACATCATTTACAGTAAAAATCTGCATGGGCCCCATTACTGCTGTGGTTACTGAATCGACAGCTGACGCGTCGTGACCCATCATACTCATCACGCCAAGGCCTGCCGGTGAATTTATACTGAACCTTCCCGAATCTGAAGTTATCACCACATCTGCAGGAACTCCTGCCTCAAAACCGATGCTTATGCCTGAACTGCTCTTAACTTCTCCCTTCCTCAGGATCACCTTGTCAGAAGACGTCATGTCCCTTGTAA
Organism: Bacteroidales bacterium; assembly: GCA_025455505.1. Taxonomy (GTDB): domain Bacteria; phylum Bacteroidota; class Bacteroidia; order Bacteroidales; family VadinHA17; genus LD21. The sequence continues at coordinate 5,845 of JALOMK010000068.1, read as the reverse complement.
GCATCAGAGATACAACAGGCTCACCGCCCACGCCTTCAGCAACCGTTTCCTCTGCATTCGGGATTATCCTTGCAAGATCCAGGGTCCAGCGCCTGCCTTCCGATTCAAATTGCTCTGAATATTCATCGGCAGAAACGGAGGTTAGAGTATATCTTGTTTTCTCCTCAGCCAGGGTTGTCCCTGAGTTGTCCTTCAGTTTATATGAAAGGTACTTTTCTGATGAATAACATTTATCCTGCGACTCGCCCTCCCTGATGTGCATTGACCCTTCCCAGCCTGTGTAGCGCGTAATTGCGGCGCCGCATATCATCAGAAGGAATGAAAAATGGAAGAGGAAGCCGGGCAGTTTCTCCTTCCTGTACAGCCTGAATGCTATCATCTGCCCTGCAAGGTTTACTGCAAGCAGAAGGAGAAGCAACTCAAACCATTTTGTGTTGTACACCGAACTGTATGCAACCTGTGATCCGAAGTCGTTCTCAATGAATGTTGCAACAGCCATTGCAACTGCAAACACAATGAAAAGTATACCCATAAAAATGGGCGAAACGAGAAACTTAAGATACTTCATATATACATATATTTATTTATCATTGTTAAAACTCAGCAAGGGGTGTGGGGTATGCGGTATGAGGCATGGGGTATGCGGTATGGGGCATGCGGTTTGCGGTATGAGGCATGGGGTATGCGGTATGAGGTATGAGGTTTTTTCATCCCTGTTCTGAGATTTTTACCAGACGTTCCCTGTCGAGTATTTTAATCCCCGAAACATCGGAATTGATAACTCCCGACTCTTCAAATTCTTTAAGCAGCCGCACCACGCACTCCTTAGCCATACTTGTCATCTCTCCCAGTTCCTGCCTTGAGAGAATCATTTCATATTCATCGCTATGGAATATCTCATCGGCAAAATAGAGAAGTACATCGGCAAGCCGGCCCGACATGCGCTTCTGGGCCAGGTTTACCATCCGGGCCTGCATTTTGACCGCTGCCTCGCCGCATGTATCCACGAGTCCTTCGGCAAAGGAAGGATTCTCAACCGTGAACTTTCTGAATGCATCAGAGCTAACGAAGCAGGCATGAACAGTTGTTATTGCTGATACCGAATGTGTAAACCTTGAATTAGCATAGCTGCCCGGCCCCATAATAAGGTTCCCCGGCTTCTCAATCCTGAGGATGAAATTCTTCCCATTCAATCCCTCAACGTACGATTTTGCCAGCCCTGTCGACATGAACAATACAACCGAGGCAGGTGAGCCCTGCTTAATCATTATCTCCCCGGGTTTAAATGTTGCTTCGTACCTGTTACTGTTCAGAACCTTCATCTCCTCCCGGCTTATGTGCCTGAAGTTTTTCCAGCCTGCGGTGCAGGTTTCACAGCTGTTTATCAAATTCTGTTCCGACATAACCCGGTCTTTTAAGGGGTTCAAAAATAAAAAATAGAAGTTCCATATCTGCAAAGTTAATAAATATCAGCCGTGTAATTGATATATATCAAGAAGTAATTAAACATCTATCAATTTTGCGAATCGCATATAGCACATATACTGTTAACAGGATAACAGTGGATTTTCATAGATTGCAGTGTGAAATCTTAATTAACTAAACCAATATGAAAAACCAGATTAAATTTATTTCTTTCGTAGTGGCCGGAGGCTTTTTCCTTGCCTCATGTGAAGGTCCCATGGGCCCGGCAGGACAGGATGGTCTTCCCGGCGTTGATGCGAACGAGACATGCAAGGAATGTCATAATCCGACAGTTGTAGAGGTTGCCGCAACTCAATTCGAACTGTCAAAGCATCATTATGGTGAGGCGGCATTTGAGGAGGCAGGCAATACAACCTGTACTCCATGCCACACGAGCGATGCATTCCGTTATGTTAGCAAGAACAACACTCCTGCCACATTCACACTTAACGCAACTACAGGCAAGTATGCAAATGACTATGTAACTAACGCCGCCAACACCATCGGCGACATCAGCTGCTTCACCTGCCATTCAAGCCTTCACACAACCTACGAGGGATCAGACTTCGGTCCTCTCACATGGAACAAGGCTGTTTCGATGACAATGTGGAAGGGAACCAAGTCAATCGATGTGACCCCCGACGGTGGCTCCAGCAACCTTTGCATAAAGTGCCACCAGCCGCGTCCGCTTACAACAAGCAGCACCCTCTCGAACGGTGATGTAGTTGATTACAATTCGCTTGCGACAAGTCCCAATACAGTGTTCTATGATGCAGCAGTCGGCAATGCAGCACCCAACAAGGTTATTCCTTCATACAGGACCCACGTTCACTATGGCACTGCCGGTGCAGTTTATGCTGGCAAAGGTGGCGTTGAGTTCACAGGAAGCCAGACCTACACAAATACGGCCCACACGGCCGGCGCTTCATGCCAGGACTGCCATATGGCACCAGTCACAGGCAGGGCCGGCGGACATACATTTACTGCAAAAGGCAACTTCAACGGTTGCAATGCAACAGGATGCCATTCAGGCGTGAGTGCCACCTCAAGCACATTCTGGGTTAACCCCAGGAATGAGATCAAGACTCTCCTGAACAACCTTGCAACAAAAATCAACAAGGTAGGACAGGATGCAGCTGCGAAGGATATCCTGCACAGCGATTCAAATGCTGAAACAAACCTATGGGCCGGACTTACAACAGGAAACTTCGACGGCTATCTCAATATCTACGATCCGTCAACAAACCCTGGCGGTGTATGGAGGAATCCGGCCCCTGCCGGCAGCTGGAGCGCCGATGCAAAAGCCCTCAACCTTACTCTTCCCGTCTTCCCGACACTGAAGAATGTTGTTATGGGTTCAATGATCAATTTCCAGTTCTGCCTCAGGGACTACAGCCTTGGCATACACAACTTCAAGTATACCAAAGCTCTGCTCACAAACTCAATAGAAGCTATGACAACAGCCGGTTACTAGAAACCAGCTGACTTCAATACAGGAAAGAAGGCGCCGGCTGGCGCCTTCTTTTTTTTATACCCTTCTCCCCGGGGATGCAAACCCAGGATTAGAATAACACCTTACTCGTCATAAAGAAAACAGCCTGGGCCTGTTTCAGGGCCGGTACCAGATGCTGCTGATTCAATACTGCCAGCCAGCAACAGTCAGTCTGTACCGTTTTTACCTGAATCATGATACACCTGCCTTAACCTCCCGCTTCACCGGGAGTAACATAAATGCTCCCGCAAGCCAACATGTGCTATCAATGCGCCAAATACATAAGTGTTAAGCGGGAGCTGTAACCAGACTGCCCCAAAGGCTGATATGTACTATCAAAGCGCCAACTAAATAAATGTTAAGCTGCAGGAGTAACAAAGCCGTCCCCGTCGGCCAACATGTGCCACCAGTACGACATACACACAAATGTTAAACGGGAGGAATTAAAAAGCCGTCCCTTTCTGCGGAACGGCTTGTATTTCGTCATTACATCTATTCTTAACGGAGTCAGTCGGGATCAGTGATCATCCGACACATGGTAGCCGGTGATCATGCCCCTGAAAAGCGAAGTCGGCTTTGAACCCAGGGTGCATGTATAAATGTGAATAACCATGAAAACCGAAAGGAAGAATCCCATTGTAATATGCAGTATGTCTGTAAGTATCAGTCCGCTGATTCCGAATACAGCCTTCACTGTAATCTCGGGAAAGAGCAGGCCGATTCCCGAGATTATTACCAGCGGGACTGCAACGTACATTGCAAGGACATACGAAAACTTCTGCAGGGGGTTGAACTTCCTGTTTTCGGTGACAGGGAAGGGGTGCTTCTCGCCTTTGAACATGCCGAAAGCATAGTACTTCAGCTGGGTCATCAGGTCTGACACAAAATTCTTCCTTTTAATGTTATACTGCCTGCCATTGTTTGTGAACAGGTTCCCTGCAACAAAAATTATGTAGTTTACAGTCAGGATCACTGCAGCGAAATTATGCCACTTCACTGCTTTTGCAAATCCCACAATCAGGGCAGCCTGATCCTTGTCGGTGTACTGCATGCTGACACCTGTAACAATTAGCACTATGAACAGAACGGCATTTATGACATGCCACAAGCGGATCCACTTTGGGTAGAGATACATAAACTACTCCTCCTTATCTGATTTATGCGTTACTTTCTTCTTTAACCTGAAAAACACATGCACGCCGATAACTCCAAGGGTGCCAAGGAATATCAGCAGGCTGAGGTTGTTCAGGTATTCATTGCGGTTAGCACCTATAACATACGACTCATTCATTATCACGCCGTTGAAGAAGCCGTCGCGTCTCTGTTCCTTTGACTGGAACTTATAGAGTGATGCCATCAGGATCGAGTTCTGGGAATGACACTCATTGCAGAGCTTCACTGCCTTGTCCTTTGTCTGGATCAGGTGGGCAACAGGCATTCTCTCGTCTACCTTCGTGTGGCATTCGAGGCACCTCACGCTTGCAAAATGCGAAGCCTGGTTCGGAAGCCATGAATGGGTATTGAGAATATTTATCTCCTCCCTGTCGCTCAGGAGCTGGAACTGGTCGTAATTTGAATGGCACTTGAGGCAGATTGCATTGTCGTACCTGATTGCCTCTCTGAGGTTTTCGTTATTCCTGATATTGATCTTATATGAATGCGGGTCGTGGCATTTCCAGCATGAGAAACCCTCTTCCTCAAGTTTGAAATGAACGCTCTCCCTGTAAGCAGTGTCAATTGCCTCAAAATGATAGCGGGCGTATGTTTCATCGCCGCCGTGACAATCGAGGCAGTTCAGCTTCTGCTCCATCCTGAGTTCTCCAGGATGCGGGAACTTCTCATATTCGAAGGAGTGGCAGTCGGTACAGCTGAAGGACTTGTGATTCGAATTGTAGTATTCATCGCGCCTCACAATCCGCTCCGAACACATCATGGCCTTCACCTGCCTTCCAAGTGACTCATTCGTATATTCATACCTTGCCTGCCCGTGGCACTTAAGGCAGCTTTCATTCTGCTCAGCATACGGAGAAACGTATTTTGTCGTGTCCTGTACGGCAGTTGTATCGCTTCTGAACCTGAAATGACCCGAAGCGGCTGAAACATTTAAAAGGACCGCCCCTGCGAGAAGGGCGATCCTTGCTGTATTTAATTTCATAAGATGCACGAAAATTTTCAGAATCTTAAAGTTATATTGAATCCGAACAGGAATTCAAGATCCGCGAAATCGTTCTGGTTGTAAAGCAGGTTGTACTGGCTGATAATATTCGAGTAGTTAGCAGCAAACACCTGGAAGGTATGAGTTGCAGACTGTATCTCCCAGCCTAATGAAAGATTCGGCTTCGGCTGTTCATCGAGATCCTGCTTCGTCAGAAGCTGGTCATACTCGAGCATCAGCGAGTGGCCGCCGAAAAGGTTGGCACGTGCACCGGCATGTATCCCGAAATTGGCATTCTTGTATCCTGTTGTATCGGAATAAATAGGAACCGAGTTAAAATATGCAAATGAAGGGGCAACCTGTAGCGAAATTTTATCATTAAATTTCCTTGCAATTATCAGCTGGCTGAAATACGAGAACCTGTGAATGAACTCATATGATTCCTCCGGGCCGAAATTTTCATCGGAACGGGCATCAAGCACTGCATTTCCAAAATAGGAAACTGATACTGGCATGCTGTTATCGGTTGTCTGCCTTAAGATAGCATACTTCCACTGAAGGTCCTGGAGTTTATAATCCTTTGTTGTTCCAAGGCCTACCATAATCCTGTCGCTTACTCCGTAGTTCAGTGCCATCCTTGTGTTTGCTGATCCATAGATACCGAAAAGGTTGCTTATATCCTCAATGAGGCTGAACCTGTGCTGTATCTCAAGCTGAAAGCTCCCCTTGAATGG
>JALOMK010000356.1 GCA_025455505.1 Bacteroidales bacterium | reverse complement strand
GAGGTGTTTGGCTTTTGCAGGGTCGTTCTGGTCAGCCTTTGCCTGTTTGTAAACGGCTTCTGAGCCGTTTGATTCGATCATCCAGTCCTGGCTACCCTGCAACTCATCAAGGTCGAAGTTTGTGATTGTAAGATTAACAAGGTCCTCGCTGGGAGAATCCGGGGTCAGGACAATTTTTATATCGCTGTCATTAAGGTCGTTGACCTTGGTAAAAGGAAAGTCCCTGAAGGCCAGTATTGCGTCGGCTCCACGCGATTCCGAAATAGCTCCCGTGATCACACCGGGATACCTGTATTTATTGCCGTGCTCCATGTACGAACTGATAGGCAGCACAATAAAATCATACTCTCCTTCATTAAGCTTCATGAGCCTGTCGGCATAGGCAGCACCATCGTCGGTGAAATCGAGAACCAGGCCTTTCCTGGCAAGCCGCTTCCGCATTTCCGACGATCTTATGAACGCGTACCCGGCATATCCGTCACCGGCCCAGCGCACAGTCTGGCCAGGGCCTCCCGAATCAGAGCTTTTCGCCCTTTTTATCCCATCAAGCCATGTTGTGCCGAAGTAAATGCCAAGCACTACCAGCGACCCGAGGATCATGAAAACGATAATGCCTTTTGTTGTATTATTCATTGGTTAAAACTGCAATATTAAGTTACTAAAACATGCACTGGGATAAAAACATTGTTTCAATTCCGGTCGATAAGCGAGTCTCCCTTGTAAAGGTTCTCGTCAAACAGGGCAGGGTCGAATACATCCGATTCAGCTGTTGCTTCAACAAGGGCCTGTTCGAGTTCTTCATAACTGCCGGCGTCGTAATATGCCAGGGAGTAATTCCTGAGAGTATGAGCTCTTTTCATACACAGGCCTATCGAATAAAGCCCTATGAAACCGTGACTGGCCAGGTAATTACATGGTTCCTTCAGCCTGATTCCTGTCTGCTCCCCGTCGGTGATTATTATGATCCTGTATGTCCCATAACCCAGCTGCCTCTTATATTGCTCAACCACACGGTCAACACTCACCTGAATAGCCTCTCCGAGGGGAGTTCCCCCCTTCGGTTGCAAACTGCCGATAATGTTAAGGAATTCTTCCTTGTTGCCGGGACCTAGAGCAAGGGCTTCGGCAAAATCATCACCAGTCTTGGTTCCGATAAGCATCAGTCCTAGGTTAACATCATCAGGAATATTCTTCATAAAACTTGAGACTGCTTCTTTGGCTCCGTCAATTTTTCTCTCCCCTGAGCAGCTTTCATCCATACTTCCGCTCATGTCGAAGATGAAATAGTAGTTGGATGCCGTAGAGGCAACACCTGCAGATTCATCAAACAGAATTGAAAATTGTTGTATCTCCTTGTCCGGGACATCGATCTCAGCCTGTTCTTCCGGCTGACCCTGGGGAGCCTTCCGGACGCAGAAATTTATTACCATAACTACAACAAATGTAAAAATTACGGTAGCAATTGCTTTGTTGGTACGGGGTCTCATGATTCCAAAGCTGATAAGTGATTTTTACTTGTAGATTGATGGATCGAATTGTATTGATTCCGATTCAAGCTGCTTGACCCTGAAGACAACACGGAAGTTTTGTTTCCATTCCTCCTGGGTCCTGGGCTGCATATATTTTGGAGATTCTATCCCTCTGCCCACGACTGTAATCTGGGAAGCGTCGAAAGTGATCCCTGACTGCTTGCAGAAGGCGAGGAAGCTTTTCTTCACGTTTTCGGCTCTCTCCCTTGAGAGATTCTTTGCTACCTGCTCGATCTGTGCGACCTCCTGGCTGCTGGCACCGCTCTGCCTGGCTTTCAGGACACCTCCCCTGTCGGAATGACCCTCAATCACAACAATAGCCCCGCCATATGTCTGTGCAAGTTTCAGGGCCTCCCTGAAATCAGAGGAGTAAGAGGCAACAGCAAAATCTTCCTGGTTTGGCTGGAAATAAATCTCCACGTTGAAAAGGGTGCCTTCAGATTCCCATGTTGTGGATTCTGCCTTAATCTTGTTTTCAACTACCTGAGAAACCTTCTTCTCGTCGAAACGCGGAGCAGTAGAAGTCACTGTGGCTCCGGATTTGGCATATTTCAGACCGGGCACAAAGGAGTTATAATCCCAGCCTGCATTCAGCACACTTGTTGCCGAAGTAAGTACACCCATGGTGATAAATGCTTTCTGTATCTCTGCGTCTATTGTCTTCTGGTTCCTCGTGGTTCCCTGCCCGACGAAGAAGGATACATTACCTGCGTGACCGGCAAATTCGCAGCCTCCTTCAAGCATCGGTTCAACGTCCTTTGTGGCGGTAGGTGTCCCGAAAAACAATTCCGAAGACCTGCTTATCAGCTTGTTATATTCCCCCATTTTCGACGATTTCGATTTAAGCAGATCGCGCAGACCCTCTTCTGCCTGCATGAGTGAAAGTGTAAGTTTCTGAACCTCGCTCCTGTTGGCATCAAAATAATCCTTCCTGACAGCATAAACATCGGCAATTATTCTGTTGGCAGATTTGGTAGTCAGGCCGATCGTTGCTCCTTTTACAGAACCTTCGCTCCCGGTACCGGTTTTGCCACCCGATGTCAGGTTGAGGGCGTCAGGGATTATGCAGAAGACGGCATCAAGAGTCGGATCGGCAACGAATGCCTCTACCGGGTTGTTATTGGTGCCATTGTCGTTGATGGTGAGTTCCTCGAGGTATTTGAAGTTTATGTCCTCAAGCCTTCTCTTCGCGCTTGTAAACAGGTTTGCGGCATAGTCCATATGCGGGCAATAAAGCTGAAGCGCAACGTTCTTAGCATTGTTTATATTTTTCCCCGGCCTGAAAACGACTGCATCATCGCCATTCGAATAGCTGATCTG
>JALOMK010000355.1 GCA_025455505.1 Bacteroidales bacterium | reverse complement strand
GCAAGGTATTCAATTACGAAACCGGGAAGGAGTGGAAATTTGAGGGCAGCAAGCCCTGTATTATTGACTTTTATGCCGACTGGTGTGGTCCGTGCAAGATGGTGGCCCCTGTGCTCGAGGACCTGGCAAAGGAATTCGACGGCAAACTTGATGTTTACAAAGTGAATACTGAAGAAGAACAGGAGCTTTCTGCAGTTTTTGGAATAAGAAGCATACCTTCATTTTTATTTGTTCCTTCTGCCGGTCAGCCGCAGATGGCAATGGGTGCTTTGCCGAAGGATACTTTCATTAAAGCATTCAAAGACGTACTTGGTGTAGAAAAATAAGCCGTTCGTCAAAAGAAAAACGATTTAAAGAAAAAATATTAAAAAAGTGCAACATTTAAATCACTAGCTTCGTTTAAGTTCGTTTAAGTATACAAAAGGTAGTGAATCGGTTTTACAAGAGTTTTTTTCATGGATTTAGGTTTAGGGTAGTAAAGTAGTAAATCAGGACTTCGGTCCTGATTTATTTTTTACACATTTTCCCTGAAGATTTTGTTGATCTCCTCCTCAGTGTTCCTGAGTTTTTCCCTGCATTTTACCAGAAGTTCCGATGCCCGCCTGACTTCTGCCGAAAGTTTGTCAATATCAGGCTCTCCTCCCTCAATCCTTTCCAGGATTGCTTCTATCTCCCTGGCTGCATCAGCGAATGAAAACTCCTTCTTTGCCATTGTGTACTGGTGTTAGTTATTATTTTTATTTCTGCCTGTCACCCTGCTCAGAAGGGTCCCGTCGGCAAACAATGTTTCTATCAGGCTCCCATTTTCTGCCTGGGTGCTGGTTCTTAAAGCTTTACCATTGTGCAGCGTAAGAGTGAAACCTCTCTTAAGAATATTTTCCGGCCGAAGCATTTCAAGGGATATCCAATATGATTTAATCCTGTCATCAAAGCGGCTCACGATATTCCCTGAGGCATTCGCAAGCCTTATCCTTGCCTGGGCCAGGCTTGCTGACCGTTCCCTGAGAGTCGAGCGGGCTGAGTAGCTTATCCTTGTTCCAAGGGAACCGAGCTGAAGTCTTGTATCATTTATCACTTCAGCTGCTATGTCACGGATACGTGTATAGTTTTCTGCCATACCTGCCTCAAATTCAGCGATCCGTTCGACTATGAATGCTGCTGCCGCTGTAGGTGTTTTAAGTGGCACGGCCGCAACCATATCGGTTACCGAAAGGTCTTTTTCGTGACCAATTCCGGTAATAACAGGCAGGGGAAACTGGGTTACGTGGAACGCGATATTATAATTGTCGAACCATGAGAGATCACTTTGCGAACCTCCACCCCTGATTATTGCAACAGCATCGAAACGATCTGCAAGTGCTGCAATATTGTCAAGTGCCCCGAGGATGCCGGTTTCAGTATCGCCGCCCTGCATCGCAGATTCAAATAGAGTTGTAAGGATGCGATATCCGTATGGATTCTGTCCCAGGTGAGTGATAAAGTCAGCATAGCCGGCTGCTGATGCTGATGATATGACTGCTATGCGTAAGGGGACATCGGGAAAGGGGAGTTCCCTGTTCATCCTGAATACCCCTTCACTTTCGAGTTTTGAGATTATCTGTTGCCTCCTGAGTGCTACCTCACCCACGGTATAGGATGGGTCGATGTCCGAGATATTCAGAGTTAAGCCGTAGAGCTCATGGTATTCGATCCGGACCTTCACAAGCACTTTCATGCCGGCCCTTGGTGCTTCGCCTGTAGCATCCTCAAACAATGACTTAATGAACCTGTAACGGTTGTTCCATATAATTGCCCTTGCCTTTGCTCTTACATTATCACTTCCGCTTTCCTTTTCTACAAGGTCAAGATAGCAGTGACCTGAATAGTTCTCTTTCATTTCAGAAATTTCGGCGGTGATCCAGTACATATCCGGAAGAGCAGAGTACAGCGAATCCCTTATGGCAAACTGTAATTCAGTAAGTGATAGTTTCTCGCCCATTATCAGTTTCTGATCATGATAACCTTAAGAACTTCAGAAATGGAGTCAGTAATTACCCTTACAATATAAACTCCCTGTTCCTTATTCTGCAATTCAGATACTCTCAGCATCCTGCCGGCAAATTCCGTATAATTCCGGCTGTACACAAGCCTCCCGGTGAGTGTAAATATATCTATAGTGAGCCTTTCTGCCGGAGAACTGAGAATTATATCAAAGGTCCCGGAGGATGGATTTGGTGCAGCAATTACCTCACCCGCCAGGTCATTTATATACTTCTCCTGCAGAAAAGCGAGGGCTTTCGTGAAATCGGGGATTCCATATCCGTAAAGGGAGTCAGGGAAATAGTACCTGTCCGATGATGAAATCACTGCTTCAATTACAGCGCTGCTTCCTGCCCTTGGAACTGCCTGTAGCAGGGCGGCTGTCATCCCGCTTATTACCGGGCATGAAAACGAGGTGCCATTGCCTCTTGCTATGCCCGAAGCCGTAACCTGCAGAGGGACGCTTACGCCCATAGCCGCCACATCGGGTTTGACACGGCCGTCAGCCGACGGACCTGAGGAGGAGAAGTCCGATATGATACCTGATCCGTTGACGGCACCGGCGGCCAGGACACTGTCACCGTCGGCAGGGGCAATCAGCATTTTCCAGGATTTGTTCCTTTCATTTCCTGCGCTGTTGACTACTATTATTCCGCGTGATGCAGCAATATCGGCAGCTCTGGTCACAAAAGCGGTATTGCCGTCAAGGTCAGAATGCTTGTAGCTCATGGCTTCATCATCGAAGGTGGAATATCCTAATGATGAGCTTATTATGTCGGCCCCGCAGCTGTCGGCGTATTCTGCTCCCGCAGCCCAGAAATCCTCCTCGCAGGGGAATTCCGATGACGTGTCTTCGGTTCTAAGCAGAATGAAATCAGCCCCTGTGGCAGTGCCCAGGAGAAATCCCTCTGTTTTTCCGGCCAGTATTGAGAGCACTGCCGTGCCATGTGTGCTGAAGTTATATACGTTGGTGTTGTTATCTACAAAACTCCTTACCGCCTTTATCCTGTTCCCTTCCATCAGATGTTCAAGAGATTCTGCCTTGTCAGCATTGGTGAATCCCCCGTCGAGAACAGCAACAAGTATGCCTTTCCCTGTGAATCCCGAGTTAATCAGGGGATAGCCGTTTATCATTGTCACAGGCCTGTCGTAGGGCGGCAGATCAGCATTGCTGAAGTCGATAAGCAGTTTGTCGCTGCCGGCGCCTTTGGCATCCGGGGTTTTAACGAGTCTTATCTCCTTGATAAACCGT
>JALOMK010000354.1 GCA_025455505.1 Bacteroidales bacterium | reverse complement strand
GTCTTGTGAGATGCCGGCTGCAGGCTTGTTTTCAGGTGAGTTTATCTCCTGGTCAGGAGCATCAGGTTCTGATGAAATCCCCTCATTCTCACTTATACCGGCCCTGGCAGAAGCCTGTTCAGCTGCTTTTTCCTGTTCCACCTGTTTTTCAAGGAGTTTGCTTATCATATCCTTGATCTCATTGCCAGAGGCATCCTTGAGGTTAAAGACTATCTGGAAGATCTTTTCGAGGTATTCATGGGGCTGGATTACATTTATGCCGAATTCCTTAAGCTCCTCCGGGTGCTTCGACCTTGTAAACTTGCTGTACTGGACAAGGTTTTTATAATTGAGAGCATTGAACACGCAGCGCTTGTCAACCCCGACAACCACAATAAACAGCGGATAAGCCATCAGTAGATGGACAGCCTGAAGGACTTCGAGAACCTTCTCATCGCTGCAACGGTCAAGGTCATCGATATAAAGGACTATCCTCTCCAGCGGCGTATTGAAACTGTCGCGGAATTCACGGATTGTATTCTGTTTCTTTACCTCATTTTCCTGATCAATACCGGGTTTGGCAGCAGGAGCCTCAATCTCGGTAAAGAGTTCGCTCAGCACCTCGAAATCACGTCTTATCACTGACACTATTCCAAGGCTGTTCTGATAATCCCTGCCCCGGGCCTTTTCCTCAATGAAGCTGCAGAAAGCACGCTTTGTCACAGAGCTGGCAAGGGCGTCCCTGTAATAGGAGATCTTCTCCCCGGCAACCCGGATTGAGGCTTCTGTCTCTCTTATCTGTGACTCTCTTTCCTCTATTCCGGCGCTCAGTTCTTCCATTGCCTTACGGCGTGCTTCCTCGGCTTCGGCAAGGGAGGCATTGAATTTGTCGCGGTATTCCCTGAGCGGTTCGAGCAGGCTCTTTGCTTTTCTTAATGCCGAATTGACTTTTGTAATTACAGGAAAGACTACAGATGCTATTGCAACCAGAGTTTTAATCAGGTTGGTTGTTACTGCATCAAGAAGACCTTTCTCAGTAAGTTCTTTCAGCGGGAAGTACCACAGATACAGCAGGGTAAGAAATATTACTGAAAAGAGGGCGATCTGTGCCAGGCTGAATTTCCGAAAGTTTCTGAAGAAGGTTGACCATGAATGGATCTCTGCATTAATTTCGGAAGGAGAGAGCTGGTCTGTTTCGAGGCTTATTCCCTGATCTTTAAGTTTCTGAATCAGGGGTTCTGCAAGTTCGGATGCTTTGGTGAGGACTTTGGCCTTTGTATCTTCTGCCTGTTTGATGAGGAATTCGTTGTACAATGCATTTTTCCCGTCCCTGAGTTCGGCAAGGCTGCTTTGAAATCCTGCATTCTCATCTTCAAGTCTTTTGCTTTCGGTGAGCAGGTTCTCCTTCTCGGCGGAGACTATTGAAAGCTGTTCGGCCAGGATACTCTGGGCCTTTTCCTTCCATTCAAGCCCACGGGTTTTCCTGGAGATATATTCATCGAGCTTCTCGAATATGTTTACAACTATGCCGGCATAGAGGTTGGCATCGATGTACGACCAGGCGTTGAACCTGATCTGCACAATTCCCTCGCAGTAAGGCTTTTCCGAACCTTCAGGGAAAGATTGTACTTTGTCACTGCCTGTATCAAAACCCTGGCTGGCAGACAAAACGCCTACGTTTTTTTCAAGGTTCGACATGAAAAAACTCTTTCCGGTGCCCCAGTTCCCGAGGAGCGCTATTGCCAGCGGCGGGCTTGTTTCGCGCAATGCAATTGTGGAGGCAAATGCCCTAAGGTCGCTTCCGAATCCAAGCAGGTCCTTCTCGTAGCCGGAACTGTCATTGTCGATCACTGATCGTTTCAGGGTATTCCTGATTACCTCATCTGCTGGAACGGAGCCTTTGGGTTCAGTGACTGGCTGCTCATTGTCAGATAGCAATTCTGTTGGGCTTCCGTCCTTAAAATATTTCTTGTCGAGATCCTTGTTTCGTGAAAGGGCAGTAGCTACCCAGTAAGCGTCAAATATCCGGAATTCAACGGAGCCCCTGTCCGATTTGTAGGTGGTTACAGACCTTGTAAGTTCAGATTCCAGGTTGTTTTCAACAAAATGGAATACAAGCAGGATCAGCAGTTTCGGATTGTAAACGTCGATCTGCTTTTTAAGAGTCCTGTCGAGATCTTCAAGATATTGTATCGTCAGGCGCGACCAGCCCTTGATGTTCACAAGGATTTCTGCTGAATCCCCGGCTGAATGAATAAAATCAGGGAATCCGCCATATGGCGCATTTGCCTGGACGGGAGCCAGAGTTATACCGTAGAACCTTTCAATAAGTTCCTTGCCCAGATTTTTAAAGTCGACATCTGAGAACGACCTGGTACCTATGGCAATGAATTTCTTCTCGTATTCGGGATTTTCATTGGCACCTTCAACAGGAGGGGCATCCATACTAATCAGTTTTGCAGACGGGGGAAAGAATCTTTATGACAAAATTACAACCGTCTTCAGCCAATGTCAATTTTATTTTTGATTTATGCAGGGCAAAAAATCCCGCAGCGGGTATGCCGTGCGGGATCACAATGATGTTAGCTGTATAATCAGAGAGCTGCAGCCAGGATGCTTGCGTCGAAATTGACGCCTACGGTGAAGGTCATGGGTCCGCTTGCCGAACCTGAGACTGTCAGCGTTATTTTCTTGTCGTTCAGGAGCTTTGTTGACACCTGTCCGAATTTTGCCGCATCGACATTAGGGGTGAATGAATTGTTTGTCGAAGTGATGTTGGTCTGGGTGAAGATATTCCCCACGCCCGCAACATCGAGGGCAACGGAATTGATAGTCTGACCGGCCTGGAGTCCTGACACGGTTATCACAACGCCGTTGAGGGTTATCTCCTCGATCTT
>JALOMK010000067.1 GCA_025455505.1 Bacteroidales bacterium | reverse complement strand
ATCGCTTTCCTTTTTTATTCTGAGAATGATCTCAGCAGGGAAGCCATTCCCCTGGCGGCAAGTACATACAAGTATCTTCGCATAGCATTCAAATTCAGGGAATCTTACAGCGATTTCCTGTTTTTTACAGGTTTATATAATTATTACCGGGTTGTTTATCCCGAAGTGTATCCGGTTTACAAACCTCTTGCAATGCTTTTCCCGGAGGGCAACAGGGTGGAGGGACTCTCCGACCTGAACAAAGCCTCGCGTGAAGGGATAATGTTAAGGGCCGAAACTATACTGTTCCTGTCAGGCCTGTATATGAGCTTTGAAACTGATTTCAGGAAGGCGGCAGAATATTCAGCGACACTCAGTTCAGCCTACCCCGGCAATATTCTGTATGCATGCCAGCGAATAAAAAGCCTTCTCATTGCTGCTCGTTATGGCGAGGCAGCGTCCTTTTTATCGGAAGTCGAAAACATGAGCAGGAATCCTCTTTTTACAGGCTACCTGATGATCTATAAAGGAATTCTGAACGAGAAGTATTACAAAAATTTAACCGAGGCCGGTCGTCTCTACCGCAACGGTATCGCAGCAATCATACAGTATGGAAGTTATGCCAATGAGCACAGGGCATATGCCCTGTTCGGGCTTTCGCGTCTTGAAAAGTTCACCGGCGGGTCCGATGAGAGAAAACTCAGGAAAGAGGCTCTTGACATGGCTGACTTCAAGAATATTAATTTTGACTGACTGATTGTTTCAGAGTCCTTTTTGAATTTCATTAATCCGGTATTTCAAACTGGTGAACCTGATTTTAACTTTTTATAACTACTTTTTTTTGTAACGGAAATGTAATCGTTTTGTAACTTTAAATATTAATTGTATTTTGGCCCGTGCAGCACTTAATTTTCTCTTAGGAATAATTGAACAGCGCTGTAACCTAAGCATCGCATATTTGTACAAAAAATCATTAACCTGTATTTATTTGAACCCTAATACTAACTAATCTTTAATTAATCTATGAAAAAAGTTCTGATGATCCTGTTGTTTCTGGCATCGGCTGCAACCTATGCCCAGAAAATAACAATTACAGGAACAGTCACAGACTCCCAGGGAGCCGGTCTCCCGGGTGCGACTGTTCAGGTCAGGGGCACGAACCAGGGAGCGCTTACCGGCACCGACGGCAAGTATTCCATTGAGGTTACAAGTGCCGATGTAACCCTAGTTTTCTCCTTTGTCGGCTATACTCCCAAGGAGATGGCAGCACAGGGACAGACAGTTGTCAACGTTATTCTTTCAGAAGATGTAAAGGGACTTGAAGAGGTTGTAGTTGTCGGTTACGGTACTCAGAAGAAACTCAACCTTACGGCTGCAGTTGACCAGGTGACAAGCGAGAGGCTCGAGAACAGGCCTGTTGCTAACGTAACCCAGGGTCTGCAGGGTGTGATGCCGAACCTCAACATCAGGGTACTCGACGGCAAGCCCATTCAGGCGCCGAGCTACAACATCAGGGGCACAACCTCAATAGGTCAGGGCGGAAGTGCCCTTGTGCTTATCGATGGCGTGGAAGGAGATCCCTCACTTCTCAATCCTAACGATATCGCCAGCGTGTCGATCCTCAAGGACGCTGCGTCAGCATCTATTTACGGTGCTCGCGGTGCATTTGGTGTAGTTCTTATTACAACGAAAAATCCCACCAAGGGCAGAACATCCGTAACAGTATCTTCCAATTTTGCAGTAAAACAGCCAATCGGAGTGCCTGACTTTGTTACAGATGGCTATACTTACGCGAGAATGTTCTCGGAAGCATTTGTTAACGGCGACGGTTCATTCCCCCAGAATGTCAACAAGACACAGAAATTCTCGCAGGCCTATCTTGATGCCTTCAGGGCAAAAGTCGAGTCGGGCCAGCCCTACAATGAAGTCGAAATCGATCCTGCCACAGGTGAATACGTCTATTTCGCAAGCACCGACTATTACGATGCTCTTTATAAGGATAACACACTCGCTTCCGACAACAATGTAACAATCACCGGGAGCGGGGACAAGACTACCTTCCTGCTTTCGGGCCGCTACATGACGCAGAACGGTCTGTTTACCTGGAATACCGACGACTATAGCATGGTCAATTTCCGGGCCAAGGGTTCAATACAGGTTACGCCATGGCTGATTATTGACAACAATACTGATTATTCCCAGATGAATTACCACAATCCTCTTAATGTTGGTGAGGGAAGCGGCATCTGGAGGAACATAGGGGACGAGGGACACCCTACACTGCCCTTGTTTAATCCCGACGGAACCATCACAATGTCATCGGTTTATACTGTCGGCGATTTCTGGTACGGTAAGAATGGCATAGATACCAAAAGGGGAGTATTCAAAAACACCACAGGTTTCACAAGCCAGTTTTTCAACAATACTTTCCGCATCAAGGGTGACTTTACTTTCAGGAGCACTCAAAATAATTCGGAGACTAAACGGGTGCAGGTTCCCTACAGTAACAAGCCAGGCACGGTGGCTTATGTCGGGACAACCACTAACGACCTTGCCGTCGACCAGCGCGAAACCCAGTACATTGCTACTAACCTCTATTCGGAATATGAGAATACATTCGGAGGTTCTCATTATGTAAAGGTGCTGCTGGGGTATAACTATGAGCAGTCGACGTACAACAGGCTTGCTACACAGAGGAATGGTGTCATCTATGAAGATGCAACTGATATGAACCTTGCCCTGGGACAATCGATCGTTACAGGAGGAGGCTATGAGAAATGGGTGATCCTGGGAGGCTTCTCAAGGATCAACTATGCCTTCAAGGACAGGTACCTCCTCGAACTCAATGCAAGGTACGACGGATCATCAAAATTCCCGGCCGACCAGAGATTTGCTTTCTTCCCGTCTGTATCAGGGGGATGGAGGCTTTCAAAAGAATCATTCTGGAATGTATCACCCAAGATAATTTCAGATATTAAGCTGAGAGCTTCATACGGTTCGCTCGGCAACGGTAATATCAACTCCTATGTTTACCAGGAACAGTTCTCAATATCCCAGGCAAGCTACATCCTTAACGGTGTAAGGCCTCAGCGCACAAACAATCCAAGCGTTCTTCCTGACGGCATAACCTGGGAAACATCCACAACTACTGATATAGGTCTTGACTTCGCCATGCTGTCAGACAGGCTGAGGTTTGTCGGGGACTATTATATAAGGAACACAACCGATATGTACACAATCGGTCTAACGCTTCCCCAGGTTTTCGGAGCAACTCCTCCAAAGGGCAACTATGCCGACCTGCAGACCAAAGGCTGGGAACTCACCCTTACCTGGAGAGACAAATTCAATGTAGGTTCCAAACCTCTCAATTACAGTTTCAGGTTCACGCTTGCAGACAACAAAGCAGAGATCACAAGGTACAATAACCCTGATAAACTTCTGTCTGACTACTACGAAGGTCAGACTATCGGTGAGATCTGGGGTTATACCACTGAAGGATTCTTCATTGACCAGGCCGATGTGGATTCACATGCCAAGCAGAGCCCGCAGATGAGGGCTTCGCCAACCAACCTGTGGTTTGCGGGCGACATCAAGCTTAAGGACATGAACGGCGACGGTTTTGTCAATATCGGTACAAACAGGGTTTCAGACCCGGGCGACAGGTCAATTATCGGTAACAGCGCTGCGCACTATAACTATAGTGCAACATTCGAAGCAGACTGGAACAATATTTTCTTCTCGGCCTTCTTCCAGGGTGTAGGCAAACAGCAGTGGTACCCGAGTGTTGAATCGGAAAGCTTCTGGGGCCAATACAACAGGCCATATAACAATGTGCCTATCTGGCATCTTGGAAACATGTGGACACCCGAGAATATAAATGCATATCTTCCCAGGACTATGTCACGCGCAGCTTCAAATAATACTTCAAGGGAACTGGGCGTTGTGCAGACAAAATACCTTCAGAACATAGCTTATCTCAGGCTCAAGAACCTCCAGCTTGGCTATAACCTGCCGAAGCAGTGGGTCTCAAAGATAGGGGCAAGCGACCTGAGAGTTTATGTGTCAGGAGAGAATATATGGACCTGGTCGCCGCTTTACGACATTGTGGGAAAAGGCCATATCGATGTTGAGAACACCGGGCCGTCAGACCAGGTATTCACTTCAGGCAATGCAGGTGATGGTTACAACTACCCTATGCTTTCAAGCTTTTCATTTGGCCTGAATGTTACATTTTAATTAAGCTAAATCAGAAATTATGAAAAAACAATATTTGCTGTTCCTCTTCATTGGCTTGCTCCTTGCTGGTTGCGAGCTGGAACAAGTACCACAGTCGACTGCATCAAAGGAGGCCGTTTTCGGAAGTGAAAGCGGATTGCAGCTCTATACGAACTCCTTCTACGCGATTCTTCCCCAGAGGAATGCTCACCGTAACGATGCTATGGCTGACTATATGCCTGTTAAAACTGTTCCTACGTTTATCCAGGAAAATGCTTATGCTCCGACACTTAGTACAGGATGGGACTGGAACGATCTCAGGAATATCAACTATTTCATTGTCAATAATGTTGATCCGAAAATTCCTGCTGACGTCAGGAAAAACTACACTGCAATAGCAAAATTCTTCAGGGCATATTTCTACTTTGAGAAAGTTAAAAGGTTCGGCGATGTACCGTGGATAAACAAGCCGCTTGATGTGGCTGATCCGGAGGTATATGGTCCACGCAATCCGAGAACCCTTATCATGGACTCGATTCTTGCCGATATCGACTACGCCTGTGCAAATATCAAGGCTACCACCGATGCATCGAGGAGTCTGATAACAAAGTATGTTGCTTATGCTCTCAAAGCAAGAATCTGCCTATTCGAGGGCACCTTCAGGAAATACCACACGGAATTCAATCTCCAGTCAACCGCTGCAACCTGGCTCGACAGGGCCGCTGTAGCCGCAAAGGAGGTAATGGACAAGGGTGGTTATTCGATCTATACGACCGGAGGACCCGGCAAGTCTTACAGGACTGTATTTACGAATGCCACTCCGGTAGGCCAGGAAGTGATGCTATCGGCTGTGTGTGACCTCGCGCTCTCAATACTTAACGACGCAAACTGGTACTGGACAAGCGGAACATACGGAGACAAGGCAAGTTTCAACAGGACCTTCATAAACACTTACCTGAATCTTGACGGAACTCCCTACACCGACAACCCGGCTTGGCCGACGATGCTCTTCAAGGATGAGGTTAAAAACAGGGACCTCAGGCTGAAGCAGACAATCAGGCTTGGCGATTACAAGAGGATAAGCGCCGGTGTCCAGGTTGCCGGTCCGCCCCTCTTCTCATATACATTCACAGGATACATGCCTATCAAATGGGCACTCGATGACATGTATTATGATACAAGGGACCTCAATATCAACTCAATTTCTATGTTCCGGTATGCCGAGGTTCTCCTTAACTTTGCCGAGGCAAAAGCCGAGCTTGGTACTCTCACAGATGCTGAATGGGCTGCAACCATCGGAGTACTTCGTACAAGGGGCGGAATTACTGCCGGTCTTTCAACAAAACCGACTGTTGTTGACACTTACCTCCAGACTAACTATTTCCCGGCTATCACCGATCCGGTTATTCTGGAGATAAGACGCGAGAGGGGAATTGAACTATGTCTCGAAGGATTCCGCTTCCACGATATCATAAGGTGGAAGCGTGGTGAATTGATGAACCAGGAGTGGAACGGCTTCTATGTGCCTGCACTCAATACTCCCATGGACCTCAACGAGGATGGTGTCAATGATGTTGTATTCTACCAGGGCACCAAGCCGAGCCTGGGCTCTTCACTCACCTATGTCGATGTTTCAGCCACCGTGGGAGGAAAGACAAATCCCCAGCTGCTCAAGAACGGGACTTCGGGAGAAATTACCTGGATGAACAATATAAAGAGGAAGTGGGAAGATAAGATGTATTTCTACCCGATTCCGCAGTCGGCACTTATACTTAACCCTGACCTGGGTCAGAACCCGGGATGGTAATGAATTGATAATAAACTTACATGACCGCAAAGAGCGCAGAGCCTGATCAGCTTTGTGTTCTTTGCGGTTACATTTAATGAAAAAACTCAATATTATGAACAGGAAATTAATTTTGCTTCCGGCACTTTTTCTCTTCCTTGCCGTAGTCGGCGTAGCTGAAGCTCAATCGAAAAAGGACACTCCCATTAATGTTATATCCTATAATATAAGGATGAATACATCAGGTGACGGGGTCAATGCATGGCCTCTCAGGAAGGAAAAGGTATTCGGGCTTCTTAAATTCCACAAGGCAGATCTCTTCGGAGTCCAGGAGGCTCTCCCCGAACAGATGGATGATCTTGCGGCAGCATTTCCCGATTTTGACCACGTGGGCGTCGGGCGCGACGATGGCAAAAGAGCCGGCGAACACATGGGTATCTTTTACAAAAAAGCAAGGTTTGAGAAAGTGGAAGACGGAATGTTCTGGCTGAACGAAAAGCTTACAGAACCTGGTTTCGGCTGGGATGCGGTATGCAACCGGACTGTAACCTGGATCAAGCTTAAGGATAAGATAACCAAGAAGACTTTCTTCGCTTTCAATACCCATTTCGACCATAGGGGCGTAAAGGCAAGGGATGAGTCAGCAAAGCTTATCCTGTCAAAGATGAAGGAGATCAATCCTGAAGGCTTGCCGATGTTCCTCACAGGCGATTTTAACCTTGTGAAGGACTCAAATCCGATTCAGCTCATCCTGAAGGAGCTGCACGACACAAGGGATAAATCAGTTACTCCTCCCTATCTTCCCAACGGAACGAGTGGCGGCTTTGAGGTGAAAGCCCTGAACAGGACCATCGACTTTATTTTTGTAAATGACAAGCTCACTGTGCTGAGGCACGGGGTCATTTCAGATTCAAACGGAGAATGGTTCCCCTCAGATCACCTGGCTGTCCTTGCCGAAATTGCAGTGAACTGAGTAATTTGCAATATAAATAACGCGAAGGTCCCTGAAGCCTGTCTGACAGTGATAAAGGACCTTCGCGTATTGTTTTTAGTAATGCTTCTAACGTAAGAAGCGCGTTTCATATAAGTATTTCTTCAATTTCATCCCAGGAGGCAACTATCCTGTGCCTGTGATCGTTCCTGCGTGCATTATGGGGCTGCAGGTACATAATTGTGGCACCGTCGAAATTATCGAGGTTCTTGAAATGGTCGTCAATCATTATATCGGCCTTGATAAGGCTTTTATTCCCGCAGAAGACCGACTGTCGCCAGCTTATAAAAGGGAAATTGTCATGGAGCCATAGTTGCTTGTCAGTAAGGCTCTCAGGAAATTCAGTTGCCATTGATGCTATTATCACTTCATATTTTTCGTTAAGCATTCTGAGCACTCTCTGGCTCCCTGCCATCACAGGCACTGTCCTGAAGAAACCCGGCGTTTTCACCCACCTGTACACTCCCGGGTACGCCTCATGTTCAAGAATACCCATGATGCTTTCACCGGACTTCAGTTCACCCGTTTCCTCGAAATGCAGCTGGCTGAAACGGCTGT
This sequence comes from Bacteroidales bacterium, assembly GCA_025455505.1. Lineage (GTDB taxonomy): Bacteria > Bacteroidota > Bacteroidia > Bacteroidales > VadinHA17 > LD21. The sequence continues at coordinate 1,339 of JALOMK010000067.1, read as the reverse complement.
AAACATCTGCAATGACGCCGTCCATGTCTACGAGTAATCTTTTCTTCATCTTCACTGTTTTTGATATGTGTGACCAGGTCAACCGGAGTTTGCAGGTCAGGCGAAAATAGTATATTTAAGGATTGGTTGCTTCCGGGTTTATTAACATAATTATCAGTATATGAATAGGCTATTTGTGTATCTCCTGTGTCTGTCCGCATCCTTAATGTCAGGTTGCGGGGAGGTATCCCGTGATATTGTAATGACTGTAAGGGGCCCGGTTAAAGCTTCGGAACTGGGAATAACACTCACTCATGAACACATTCTTGTCGATTTCATTGGTGCCGATTCGATCAGCGAAGACCGGTGGGACAAGTCTTTTGTGGAAGAAAGGATCAAACCCTATCTCGATTCTGTCAGCCTGGCCGGTTGCCGGACCTTCATCGATGCCACTCCTGAGTACATCGGCAGGGATCCTGTCCTTCTGAAGAGTATTTCTGAATCAACAGGTCTGCATATAATAACGAATACAGGATATTACGGTGCCGCAGCAAACAAGTATATTCCCGCACACGCATATGATGAATCTGCCGAAGAACTGGCAAGGCGCTGGACGGGTGAATGGGTATACGGAATTGGCGAAACAGGCATTAAACCCGGCTTCATCAAGATTGGGGTAGCCAGGGACTCACTGTCCGACCTGCATCGCAAGATAGTAACAGCCGCCGGTATGACGCATCTGAGAACAGGACTTGTTATCGCATCCCATACAGGCCCTGCGCTGCCTGCTTTTGAGCAGATAGGCGTACTCATGGAGCTTGGTGTCGATCCCTCCGCATTCATATGGGTGCATGCCCAGAATGAAAAGGATCTTTCGGAACATGCCAGGGCGGCGCGGATGGGAGCATGGGTGAGTCTCGACGGCCTCAGTGCCGGGAATGTGCCGCACTATGTGAAAATGCTTAAAAACATGAAGGAAGAGGGGATGCTTGGAAGGGTGCTTCTCTCGCATGACGCAGGTTGGTATGATCCTGCAATTCCGAATGGGGGGAACATCCGCGGCTATACTGATCTCTTCCTTTTTCTGCTCCCGGCACTGATGGAAGAGGGATTCAGCGACGCTGAAATAAAGCAGCTGACAGTAGGGAATCCTGCTCTGGCCTTCACAATAAAAGTCAGGAAGTTAAATAACTAGAATATTTCCAGTTCTGTTTTTACAGCCCTTTGCAGAAACTTCCGGCCTGACCCTGCCTTAAAAACAGGGTGCATCAGCAGGAGCCGGATCATGACCTGTTATGACTAATCCACACTGCGCTCATTGTGTAACGGTCATAAACCTCCAGCTTATTTTGCCGGTGTT
>JALOMK010000353.1 GCA_025455505.1 Bacteroidales bacterium | reverse complement strand
TTTTTGTTGGATTGGTTTGCCTGTTTTTTTCTGTGCAGCAATCACGGTAAGACCTTCGCTTATCTTCTGAACAACCGGTTTTTCGCAATACACTGCCTTGCCGCTGTTCATCGCGTCGATTGCGACACGGGCATGCCAGTGGTCACTGGTTGCAATTATTATTGCATCAATATCCTTCCGTGTAAGAAGCTCCCTGTAGTCCTGGGTTGTATAAACCTGGTTGCCGTACTTTTCCTTAGCCCTTGCAAGCCGTCCCTTGTAGAGGTCACATACGGCTGCCAGCTCCACCCCGGGAATCTTCAGTGCGCTGTCGGTGTCGGCATGGCCCATAATGCCCATGCCCACAGTTGCAATCCGGACCTTGTCATTTGCGCTGTATGAAGCTTTGGAGCTCTGCCCCGGCTGAACAGGGTTATCAATTACAAAGGCGCTGGCAGGAGCTGATGCCAGCAGCAAGGTTGAGCCGCCCAGCTGCTTGATGAATTTTCTTCTTGAAGGCTGATTTTTCATGTCAGGATTTTTATGGTTGGTTTGAACCATAAATTTATAAAAATCCTGCTACATTTTATTTTTCAGCGAAAGATGCCTGAGGGGCCTGTTGAGACGGCTTGTTATGAATACAACTGCGAGGGTCATGAAGCCACCAAAGATAACTGAAGGCACCAGCCCCATAACTTTTGCTGCCACTCCCGATTCAAAGGCCCCGAGTTCATTCGAGGAGCCGATGAAAATGCTGTTGACAGAGGCAACCCGACCTCTCATGTGATCGGGGGTAAAGAGCTGAAGGATGGTTCCCCTTATCACAACGCTTACGCTGTCGAAGGCGCCGCTTAAAAGAAGAAGCGCGGCAGACAGGTAAAAATTTTTTGACAGCGCAAATCCAATCATGCAGAGTCCGAACCCTGTCACTGCGGCAAAAAGTAATCTTCCGGAGCCTGTCATGGGTGGCCTGAACATCAGGACAAAGGCCATAAGTGTTGCCCCTATTGCGGGAGAGGCCCTGAGGAGACCGAGTCCCTGCGGGCCGACGCTTAGAATATCGGATGCAAATACGGGAAGCATCGCCACTGCTCCGCCAAACAGCACTGCAAACATATCGAGTGTGAAAGCGCCAAGGAGTTCGGGTGTCTTAAAAACGAAGTCGATTCCTTGTTTGATCCTGACAAAGATGCCTTCATTATTGTTTGTCACTTCATGCCTGCCGGTCTTCAGCAGGAGGGTCATTGCAAACGATGACAGGTATAGGGCAAGAACAAGCGAGTAGGCCGGGATTATGCCGGCAAAGCCGTAGACAAGGCCTCCTATGGCAGGTCCGAGCACTGCGGAAACCTGCCAGTTGGCGCTGTTCCAGGTGGCGGCATTTGCGTAGAGGTTCCTGGGAACAAGCTGTCCCAGAAGAGCCACACCTGCGGGGGCGATTATGCCCCGCGACAGGCCGGTAAGAAATATCGTTATGAAAATGGGAAGGACACCGTAACGCTCCGAGTAAGTGGCGGCATCGGTACTGTAAACCAGCAGTATCACTGCCCCTATGATAAGTACAATTGTTGTAAGGTTTATTATTTTCCGGCGGTTCCAGATATCAATGAAATGACCGGCAAACAATGACACCGACACCTGGGGAATGACTTCCACGAGCCCTATGAAACCGAGCCACAATACGTTATGGGTGATGTCGTAGATCTGCCAGCCGACTATGACCGACTGCATCAGGGTTGCCATTGTGAGGAACATCCTGAAATGGAGGTAGAGCCTGAAATTCCGTATCCTGACAACAGAAAACGCCTCGCCTGCAAAAAGCTTTTTCATTCAATCGAATATACGGCTGCAAAAATAGCTTTTCCCGGCTTACTAGGCCTATTAAATTTAACTTCTAAAGGGATAAAGGATGTTTCGACTGGATTTGCCGGGTCAGATATACGAATCAACATTCGTTTTTGTGACAATTCCGGCGGGAAAGAGTTTCCTTGGCTGAGGTTCATGGCCATATACAAGGTAAGCACAGAGCGTGTCTATGCTTTCACCGGCCTGCCTGGAGGGATCCTGGTTGATCAGAAAATCAATATAGCCCGACCTGAGCATTTTTATGTTTTCCGGAGTCAGGTCGTAGCCTGCCAGCCTGACTTTTTTTATACCCTCCCTGCTCAGGAATGCAGCCGCCCTGAATGTCTTTGAAGTGCTAACGAAAATGCCACTGATCCTGTGACCGGCGAACAGTTCCCTCAGCTGTTCCGTGTAATTGCGCCTTGCATTGTTCAGGACAAGCACCCTGTACCTGCGTTTCGGACATTCCTTGCCGAGGTAAGTCAGAAACCCAAGTTCCTTTTCCTGCATGTGAGGCGAGTTTTCAGGATCCTCGTCGAAATGCAGTATGACGAATCGCCCTTTCTTCGGGGCAGTCTTGTGAAGCAATTCCGCGGCAGTCATCCCGCTGAGAAACGAATCAGTTCCGATAATGCAGAGCGGATCCGCACCGGGAATTGAAGTATCGAACATCACAACAGGAATTTTTGCCGCTTTACACTCCCCGGAAAAGGCCTTCCCCTCTTCGAGGAAATTCAGTGCCATTACAACTCCATCTGGTTTCTTAGAAAGCAGATCAGCCGCAGCTTTTTTAAACGACTCGCGGCTGTCGACTGCGTAAAGGTGGAATTCCGTGCTTATTCCCTGCTGCTTCCATATCGGGACGGAATTGCGGATGCCTGCATGAGCCTGCTTCCAGTATTCATCTTTCTCATCGGGAATAAGAATTGCAATTGTCCGGAACTTGTTTATTACAAGGGACCTGGCAATAAGATTAGGCTTGTAGTTTATTTCCTTTGCTACAGCCTGTACTTTCTTTCGCGTCTCTTCAGCCACCCTTCCCCTGTTGTGCAATACCCTGTCGACAGTTC
>JALOMK010000066.1 GCA_025455505.1 Bacteroidales bacterium | reverse complement strand
CGCAGTTTGCGATCAACGGCATAAATACTTTCATGCGGGGAAAGCACGATGCCTGTGTTTTCCCCCTCACCGGACATCCGCCAATGGATGTTGAGGCCTGGCGAAAGGTCTTCAGGACAGCAAAGGAATATAACATCAATTTCTACAGGTTTCATTCCTGGACACCCCCTGAAGCGGCATTCATTGCCGCTGATATAGAGGGCATGTACCTGCAGCCTGAATTGCCCTTCTGGGGAGGCTTCAGGAAAACCAACAACGAACTCAACGCATTCCTGATGAAAGAAGGAGACAATATCCTCGAAACCTATGGCAACCATGCATGTTTCGTGATGCTTGCGCTGGGGAATGAGCTGAATGGCGACCTGGATGTGATGCGGCAGTTCGTTGACAGGTACAGGGCCGCCGATGACAGGCGCATGTATTCGTTCGGTACCAATAATTACCTGGGTTCCAGGGGACAGGTTGAAGGTGAGGATTATTACACCGGCTGCAGGGTGGGGGCCGATAAGGATACAACATTCAGAACACACATAAGGGGATCGTTTTCGTTTGCCGATGCATGGGACGGCGGTTATATAAATGGCAGGTACCCGTCAACAATTCCGGACTATGCAGGAGCAATATCGGAATGCACGATTCCGGTTATGGGGACCGAGGTAGGCCAGTACCAGGTGTACCCCGATTACGACGAGATTCAAAAGTATACCGGGGTCATGAAGCCCTGGAACCTGGAGGTTTTCCGGAGCAGGCTGGAGGAAAACGGACTGTCGGGGCAGGCAAAGGAATTCTTCAGGGCTTCGGGCGCGCTTAGTGCCATCTGCTACAAGGCCGACATTGAGATGGCTATGCGAACACCGGGTTTCGGTGGCTTCCATCTTCTGGACCTCCAGGATTTTCCCGGCCAGGGGACCGCCCTGATAGGACTGCTCGACGCCTTCATGGACAGCAAAGGGCTGATCAGCCCGGAGGAATTCGGTAATTTCTGCAACAGCATTGTCCCGCTGGCAATCTTTGAAAAGTACTGCTGGGTTGCGGATGAGGCTTTTTCAGGCAGGATAAAGATTGCAAATTATTCCGACAGGGAGCTTAAGGGTCAGAAAGTGAGATATGAGCTTAAGGACTCAAAGGATGTATTGCTGGGAAGTTCTGAATTCACCTCCGATATTGAGATGGGAACGCTGAATGACCTTGGAACCTTTGAAATTGAGCTGTCTGCCGTAAGGAAAGCTGAAAAACTCACTTTCTCGATAATACTGGAAGGCACGCACTACAGGAATTCCTACCCGGTATGGGTGTATCCGCCTGCCGGCTATCCTGCCGTTCCCGGCGATGTACTTATTTCAGAACGCCCCGATGCCGCGATGGTTGCTCACCTGGGTTCCGGAGGCAAGGTGCTTCTTTTTCCGGATCATGACCTTTATGAAAAGATGACGGTTGGAGGTCTTTTCATTCCTGATTACTGGAATTACAGGATGTTCAGGGGTATTTCCGAACGAAACGGGAAACCTGTTTCGCCCGGGACCATGTCGATCCTTACAGATCCCAGGCACCCGCTTTTCAATGATTTTCCGACGGAGTTTCATACAAACTGGCAGTGGTGGCCGCTTGTAAAGAGCAGCAGGCCCCTTATACTCGACAAAACGCCAAAGGAATACAAGCCCCTTGTGCAGGTTGTCGATAACATTGAGAGGAACCACAAGCTGGGCCTTATATTTGAATTCAGGGTCGGAAGTGGCAAGCTCCTTGTTTGCATGACGGATCTACGCAAGCCTGGTTCCGTGCCCGAGGTGAAGCAGCTATACATTTCAGTGCTGAACTATATGGCCTCACCCGACTTCGATCCGGTGCAGGCTATGACGGCAAAGGAAATCAGCGACCTGTTTTCTTCAGGCGCGAAGGGGAGGCAGATATCGGGGGTTGAGAACATCTCCTATTAATTAAGCCCGGGAGCCTGGTTTTTAAATGATAATATATATTTAAATTAGAGGACCTGTTTTCGAATTACTAACTTTTCAAACCTGACATTGATGAAAACTTCAAGAAGAACCTTTGTGAAGATCAGCGCCGCCGCGGCTGTTGGCGCAGCGCTTTTTCCGGCTGCATGCGCAACAAAGCCTGAAAAGAAAAAGGCTATTGTAGGCCTGCAGCTTTATTCCGTGCGCGACCAGATGACTGCCGACCCGCTGGGCTCGCTTACAGAAATTGCAAAAATGGGTTACGTGCATGTTGAGCACGCAAATTATGTCGACAGGAAATTCTATGGTTATACACCTCAGGAATTCAGGAAAGTGCTTGACGACCTTGGCCTGAATATGGTCAGCGGCCACACGGTTTTCGCCCCTCAGCACTGGGATGCCGGAACGAATGATTTTACCGACAGCTGGAAATACACAGTTGAGGATGCCGCGGTTCTTGGACAGAAGTATGTAGTGAGTCCGTGGATGGATGAAAGCATGCGCGACAGCTACGATAACCTTCAGAAATGGATGGGGATACTTAACAAGTGCGGTGAGCTTTGCCAGAAGCAGGGCATGAAGTTCGGTTATCACAACCACGATTTTGAATTCAGCCAGAAGCTGAATGACGAGATGGTCTTCGACCTGATGATGAAATGGATGGATCCGAAGCTCGTCGTTATGCAGATCGACATAGGGAACCTGTACAACGGGGGCGCAGTTGCACTTGATGTTGTGAAGAAATACCCCGGCAGGTTCGAGAACGTTCATGTGAAGGATGAGATTGCCGCCGAGGGGGGCAATGAAAAGTATGAGAGCACTATTGTCGGGAAGGGCATTGTAAACGCGAAGGAAGTTGTGGATCTTCTTCTGACGGATGGCGGAGCTGAGGTTCTGATAATAGAGCAGGAGTCGTACCAGGGAAGGCCTCCGATGGAGTGCATGAAGGAAAACCTCGAAGTGATGAAGAGCTGGGGCCTTGTTTAAGGCTCTAATGCAAAAATAAGGAGGATGTAGCAAAAGTAGATCTATCTTCCGGAGAATTCTATTTTTGAAAGTACTCTCCTAGGGACGAATAAAATCAATAAAAAAGAGGCTGTCTCAGAAGGTGAGAGCAGCCTCTTTTTTTGCTATACCCAAGGTTAGTTGGTTTCGTAAGTATATCCTTTGATCTGTGATGCATTGAACACAGTCATTGATTTCCCGACCATTTTGTCGTATATCATTGCATTTCCTCCATAGAGGAGTGATTTTGCATCATAGCCGAGGAGACGCAGGTAGGCAGCAAGGAATGCGCTTGTCTGACCAGTAAAGCAATATACAACAACGGGTTTGTTTGTTGGCAGGGTTTTCAGGTCTGCTGCCAGCTTGATTGATTCTTTCGGTGTATACTGGATAGCTCCGGGGATATGACCGGGATCAGCGTACTGGGCTGCAGTCCAGTAGTTGGCGATATAATAATTTGACAGATTTCCGAATACAGTTGCTGCAGTTATTGAGGCAGGAGTGAAACCTTCTGCAAGAACTGCTGCTACGCGTGCCTCGAGGATCTCCTGACCGGTGGTTTTGCCGGTTGTAAGTACTGGGAGTTCACCCTTGGCTCCTTTTTCTGTGGCTGTTGCTGTGAACTGCGACTGGTATGCGTTACCGGAGGCAATTGCAGTATTCCATCTTCCTGCAAAGTCGGCATGCCATGAGCACATTCCCCATTTCAGAGAGTAAGCTTTGTCGTAACCCATGATCCTGAGAATTGAAGTAGCAAACCCTGAAGTCTGACCTGTGTAGCATACAACGGCAACCTTTGTGTATGACGCGAGGTTTATGCCCTTGATATGTGTGAGGATGTCGGCCAGTGCCACGTTGTGTGCATTCTTGATATGGCCTGCAGCAAAATCGGCGGCTGACCTGATGTCGATAATATAAACCTGGTTTGTCTCGTTGAGTGTTTTTACCTCGTCGGCTGCAATTATTGTAGGCATGTCGGAATTGACAAAGTCCTTCTTAAGAGGAGATTCCGAAGATTCAAGGTAAGTTGCAAGTACTTCGGCCTCGTTTACAGGTTCAGATTCCTTTTCGCAGGAAACGATAAAGATTGTAAACAGCAGTGCGATTGCAAGAAGTAGGTTCTTTCTGTTCATTTTGATTTGATTTTAATTGTTTTTATAAATATCTGATTATTATTTTGTTGTAAACCATGAAGCCGGAAGCGTCCCGTCGACTGTTATGCCTTTTGTAGCAGTAAGTTCCCAGCTGTTAAGGTTTTCCTCGAAGAGGTAGAGGTTTTTGTTCTTTAGTACTCCGGCGTCGTTTCTTATGTGGCAGTTCTTGGAACAGGACCCATCCGTTTTCGTCCTGTCGGTCCACCTGAGGATATTATGGGGTGTGGCATAGTTAAAGGTGGGCAGTGCGCTGAAGTTTGAATATTGCGGAACGCCGTATTCCTTCCAGTTATCCGGTGCTGCAAGTGTCCTGCGAACGAGGGATAGCCTGAAACCCGGTTTGATGTCAGGTATCGGATTCTTTGCGATCTTGAAATCCATGTATGCCGGGATTCTTGCACCTGCTCCATGGACATGGCAGCTTCCGCAGTTGTTGTAATTCTGTGAATGGCATACCTGGCAGTCGAAAGAAGTTATATGCACTGAGTGATAGGTGTTTTTGTTAGCCATGCCTGTATGGCATTCCCCGCATTCCGGAAGCGATTTGTATGCATATCTCTGGCTCACCGTTTCCCCGCTGCCGTGAAGCTCGGCTCCGTCATGGCAGTCGGTGCATTTCATTCCTGCCTTTGAAAGATGAACGTCGGGCACTGTACCGGAGGCAACACCCATAAAAGCATGCCCCCCTCTCGATGAGTGACATGATACACAAACACCGACCATATCCGGCTCCTTGTTGAACATATGTCCGTTGGCAAGGCCCCCGCCGCCAATCTTTGGTCGCACAACATGGCAGTTGCCACAGGTGCCGTGACATGTGGCGCAGTTCTTGCTGTAACCTTCAATCTGGTGTGCCGGCAGTTTCGAAAAGTCCTCATATCCATTATAACCGCTCCTGATTGCAACCTTGCGCATCTGGCCCATGCCGTTGTGAATGCTTGAAGCAAATTTTGCAGTAATGTCCTCGTGGCAGATTCCGCATGTCTTGTCGGCCTCGCCGGAGGGATGGGAAACGAAATCTCCCGAATGTGCCGTGTTCTTGTCGTCGCTTTTATCATTTCCGAAGTGACATCCCGCACAACCTATCTCGTAATGTCCCGATTTCCTGTAATCTTCGAAGCCCTCACCACCCATATAGACCCTGTCGTATGGTTCATAATAGGGAGCGTCGCCGCCGCATCCGCTGGCAGGTGGTTCGGTATCGGGCGAGAAAACCTTCTGAAGAAGGGCATAGTCTGTGTGGCATTTTTCACAGGAGCTTATTTCATCGCCCATGAAGGCCTTGTGATTTTCGCAGCTTGTTGTAAGCTGTGCTGTTGCAAGCATTATGATTAAAGGGATGAATAACAGGTATTTCATGTAAGTGGTTTTTAGAAACAGGGATTATTGACTCATGCACTGCAAAAATTGTAAAAAAGCAACACTTGTTAATTAATTAACAGAAGGAGTTGCTCGCATTCCGGGCTGATTCAGGTACATATATATCATGATCCGGATCATGTTTCAGGTTGATTTTTTACTAATTTTGCAGCTCCTGATGTCTGAAGGTGCGGGATTATAAAAGGATAGGATGAGCAGCAGAAATAATTTCTCGGGTTGTACGATTACAAATCATGAATGCCGGTGTTTCGAGGCACTGACTGCGGAAGAGAAACGTCTTGTTGACGAAAACTCCGTGTGGGTTGAGTATGGCAAGGGTGAGATCATCTGCAAGCGTGGCACTTTTGCCTCACATGTCATGTTCATTGAGAAAGGCCTCGCAAAGGTCTTTATCGAAGATGGCAAGAATACCCTTGTGCTGAAGATCATACCTGAAAACAACCTTCTCGGGATAGCGTCAGTTTCTGATGAAGTCAGGACATTTGAGTATTCGGTGATGGCCTATGTAGATTCGACTATCAGGCAGATAGACGTTTCTGTTTTCAGGCAGCTTCTCAAGCAGAATGCCGTGTTTGCCAAGGAAGTGATCGACATACTCAGTGCGAACAGTATCCAGATCTATGGCAGGTTTTTCTGTCTTACCCACAAACAGTCGTTCGGGCGCCTCGCCGATATTATCTTATGCCTTTCCGACAGGGTCTTCAAGAAGGAGGTCTTCGAACTGCCTCTGTCACGGAAGGACCTTGCAGAACTCACAGGTCTCAGTCCCGAGACTGTAATTCGCATGATGAAAGTCTTCAGGGAAGAAGGGCTGATAGACGTCGACGGGAAGTTTCTGAAGATACTTGATCGTGACAGGATGATCACGATAAGCGAAAATGGCTGAAACCCGGGCCGCTTGTTTTACCTGTAATTGAATCGCAAAATTGTAGCTGCTCCGTCGCTGCCCTCGTTTGAAATGTACATGTCGCCTTCAGGGGAGAATGTGATTCCCTCGGGCTGGGGGAAAAGCTTCGGCTGGAGCCTGTAAATCCTTTCAGTGAGTCCCTGGCTGCCAAAGACAAACAGGAGGCGGTCACTTGAAGATATAAGGTAGAGCTTTCCCGTAACGGGGTGAATTGCAATTGCTGATGCATGCATGGAAATGTCAGGCTCCTTTGGCTTACCTTTCTTGTCTTTCTTTACAAGTTCCGGGTTATTGGCAAGTGCAAACTTTTTTACCTCTCCTAAATCTATTACGAAGGCGGGTTTGCCATCCGGCTTGCCTGTTGCCAGGTTGTAAGAATAAACAAACCTCTTGTTCTTGCTGTTTTCGTCATTGATCCTTCCTTTTGGAGCTATAAGCAGCCTGGTCCCTTTGTTGTCGAAGCACAGGCCTTCATTATCAGGGGCGGGTACTGAAGACCTGAGCGAACTTGTTTTTAACTGTTGCTGCGTATAATCAGGGATGCTGAAAATTGTGCCGTCGCTTCGAAGCACAAACAGATTTTTGCCCTTTACTGCAATCCCTTCATAATCGCCCGGAAGGCCGAAGGTCTTGCCCGAGACTATTTTGTTATTCTTTGTGTCGTACAGGAACAGCATTCCATCCTCATCCTGGACAACGGCGAGAAGATCCCGGTCGAGCCATGATATTCCCGACACCTCCATCAGAAGCGGAGGGAGTGTCAGTTTCAGGTCGGGATTTGCAAGGTCGTAAGCTTTCTGTTGCTGTCCTGACAATACATTTACATTGCTTTGTAGCACGAGTGAAAGTGACAGCAGTATAACTACATTCTTCATAGAAGGCTGTAAATTGTACGAATGTAAATATAAAAAAAATGTAAGTTCCTGACCGGATTTAGTTTTTGCTTAACAGGTCCTCACCCACCAGCCTGAAACCTTCTCCGCCTATAGGAGTTGAGGTAAAGAGGGATTCTCCCTCTTTAAGTCCCTGTCTTACAATGACATGCTTGTCATTGGCCTCGCCAAGTTCCACTACCTGTCTTGTCCGGTTCTTTTTGTATACAAAGGGGATTGTATCGATTCCGGCATAAACGCACTCTGTTGGGATGAATATTACATCATCGAATGATTTTATAATGATTCTGTTATCTGTCGTCATCGAAGGCCTTAGAGTCATGTCTGACTGGTCGATTTTAATCTGGACCTCGAACATCTTTGAATCGGAGTTCGGAAGAACTTCCCCGATGTTTGCAACAGTCATTACTGTTCCTGTATATGCTTTATTCGGGAAAGCATCCACTTTTATATTTACCTTCAGTCCGGGTTTTACTTTGGCCACTTCGATCTCATTAACATAAATCTTCGATATCATGGATGTCAGATCAGGCAGCGTGGCGACAACCCTGTCGAAGGGGTTTACGTTTGACCCGGTCTTCCTTTTGGCCCCGTTTCGTTCCTTTTTATAGATAACCATTCCGTCAGCAGGGGCGGTTATTGTGAATTTGCCAAGGAATTCCTGGAGATCGGTAACAAGGCTTTCGGCCCTGTCAACCCGGAGTTTCTGACGTCTGATATCTGCAAGAGTCTGGGCTTTTTTAAGGTCGTATGATTTGATTTTCTGTTCAAGAGCCCTTTGCGCCTTGTCGAGAGCTATTTCAGCCTGCCTTATGGTGGCGGGGGGTTCATATTTCGACTGGGCCAGTGTGATCCTTGCTTCCTCAACGACGAACTTCTGATTCTTAATGTCATCGCGAAGGCTTGTCATCGTCACTGCAGTATCGAGTACTTTCATCTCAAGGTTGTTACTCTCAGTAGTGAGATTATCCCTTGCATCCTTGAGACTGTTTGAATATGACGATCTGTCGAGCTGAGCTATATAATCACCTTCTTTTACAATAGTACCTTCCGGCACTATATCCTGGATTTTGAGATCCATCATTCTCATGTCCATTCCTCTCCCCATATTCATGGAGCCGCCTCCGCTTCTTCCGCCCTGGCTTGAGCCATGGTCCTGTTGTGAGGATCCAATCTCTGGTCCCCTGATGTCGATTGAACTTTCCGCAATAAGCTCGCCGGAATTGCTTACAGTAATTTCAAACAAGCCTCTTTCAACTTCAGCATATGCTGTAACCTCCTTGCTTTTTGAGGTGATTTTGTTGAAAGCAAAAAGGGCCGCAAGGGCAAGCACTATACCCGAAATAATAAGTATTCTTTTTTTCATAAGCTATCTCTTTTTTCCAACGATAAGCGGCCTGATTTTCCGCCGAAATTACTAATTTTCAATACAAATGAAAACAAATAAAACTTTCCCCTGTTATTTGCTAAGAAAACTGCCGGATCTGAATTATGATGTAATCTTTCTGTTCTCAGGCAAAGCAGGGACAGTCATTCATACATTAGACCACTGAACTCCGTGAAATATTTCATTCAAATGTTAAAAAACCTTATATGAAGA
>JALOMK010000065.1 GCA_025455505.1 Bacteroidales bacterium | reverse complement strand
CAAATCAGAAGCTATGCGGTCGGTTTCAGTTACCTGGGCGATATAGCCTTCCTCGAGTTCAGTTTGTTTTTTCTGCAGTTCGCCGATCATGAGACTTGTCCTGGTATATGCAAAATTAGTTACCTGGTTGAAGACCCAGAATGCTGAATTGTCGCTGAAAGTCATAATGTCACCATTGCCGACTGCAAATGATTGAGGTACTGCTGTTATTCCGCAGTACATGGGAGAATAAACAGTATAGTATGTATCATCAACCCCGAACCAGAGAATCCCTCCGACAGGATCAGGGAGCCATGAGCGGCTCTGTGCAACAAACGAGAATCCTGTCTGCTGTGTTGAAATGGCCCTTTCATGTATATAAGTCACGCCGTCGACCTTCCATTCCATCGGACGCCACCTTACAGTGCTTCCGTAGGGTCCGGCGCCCATGTCCTTTGTCATGTCCATGGGAGTTCCCTGGTAATAATTCCGCATCATTCCCATCACATCCCTCAGACCAAGCTTGTTGTCAGGCTTTATCCAAAGGGGCATCCGGTTGGTGAGATTCTCGCCCATTGCATAATCGAGGTACTTCCCCATCTGGTTACTGACCATATTGAAACCCGACCATACTCTTGCCTCGCAGAACCTGGCTCCACCGAAATCGAGAGGTGCATAAACGTCGCTGAAGCTGAAATCTTCATCTTTCCCGTTGAACCATCCATATTTGCGGGCCACGTCAATTGCATCAAAAGCATACACAGTTTCAACTTCGGGGTTGAAGATCCTGTCAAGCTGTTTTGAAGTTATGGATTTCTTTCCGTCAGCCAGCGGGAATGTTGTTATCCTCGGGTGGTTTGCATGGCCTGAAATGTATCCGTCGGGTATTCTCCTGGCAACCCAGACGGCACCGCGGTTGCCGGGTCCCTTGCCAATGAGCTCGAGAATCCATGCTTCGTTGGCATCGCCAATTGAAAATGACTCACCTGAGCTTGCATACCCGTAATCTGAAAGCAACTGTGAGAATGTCACAATTGCCTCCCTTGCATTTTTTGCTCTCTGGAGAGTCAGGTAGATAAGACTGCCGTAATCAATTATACCGGTGCTGTCGGAAAGTTCGCTTCGGCCTCCGAATGTTGTCTCTCCGATTGCAAGCTGATGCTGGTTCATATTACCTACAACTGAGTATGTCTCTGATTTCTGGGGAATTTTGCCCAGGAACTTGCCAGTGTCCCATTCATAGACGTCAACCATTGCTCCTTTTGGCCATTTTTTTGCCGGCCAGAAATAGAGTTCCCCGTAAAGAACGTGTGAATCGGCTGAATAAGTTATCATTACCGAACCATCCTTTGATGCTCCCCTGCTGATTATGAAATTCGTGCATGCCGATGCCTCCTGGAGTGGCAGGAGTGCAATTACTGATATTGCCGCCAGTGCGGCTTTGAACTTATTGAGATATACCATATTAATAATATTTGGTTTGACTCTGATTTTACATAGTTACCTGAATTGTGCAGACCAGACAGAAATCCTTTCTGCACAGGCAGTCAAAGATATCAGGTTTATTCAAAACTCCAAAATGACATTGATCAGGTATCAGGATGCTGCTGATTCAAGAATTTCCTTTATTTTTCTTATTGTCATATCATCAGCAACTTTTCTTGAGAATTCGGCAATTTCCCTGAATCCGCCCATATATATTCCCTGGCGTCTGAATATCATGTCGCTTTCAACTGTTTTCCTGCCTGTAAGATGGAACTCCCATGCTTTTGTCTGTGCGGCTACGGAGGCGATATTCGAAATATTAAGCCCGCCGCCGGGCATTACAATAATTCTCCCGCCGGATTCTGATACAAGCTTTCCTATAAGTTCTGATCCTTCAGGTGCACTGTTTTTCTGCCCCGATGTAAGCAACCTGGCTGCACCGCTTGCAATGACATCTTCAAGTCCCTGATGAGGGTCTGAACACATGTCAAATGCACGGTGAAAGGTCACTGGCAGCGGTTTGGCAAATTCAACAAGGTGGGCAGTGCGATCGATGTCGATAGTTCCTCCTGCCCTCAGTATGCCAATGACAATGCCGTTTGCGCCCAGCTCGCCGCACATGTCAATTTCGCGGCGCATTATGTCATATTCAATATCGGAATAGAGAAAATCCCCGCTTCTCGGCCTGATAATGACATTCACTGAAATCGAAAGATTGTTCCTTACAGACACTATTGTTCCGTATGATGGTGTTGTCCCGCCTTCCGGCAGACCGGCGCAAAGTTCAATTCTGTCGGCACCTGCTTCCTGGGCAATGATTGCTGAATCAATCGAGTCAACGCATATTTCAAGCAGTGGTTTCATCAGCTCCTGGTGCAAATTATCAAATTAAGTTAAAAATAGTATAAATTTTCTGTATAATTGCAGATCAAAAGAACCTCAAAAACCTTAGACATGAAACCAACTCTACTAGTTCTTGCAGCCGGAATGGGCTCACGTTATGGCGGTAACAAGCAGCTTGACGAGGTCGGACCCTCAGGTGAAACAATAATAGATTATTCGATTTATGATGCAATCCGGGCAGGTTTCGGAAAAATTGTTTTTGTCATACGGCGTGACATTGAGGAGCAGGTAAGGGAGCGCTTCGTAAAGCGGTTGAAGGGGAAAATCGAAGTTGATTATGTTTTCCAGGAGATCACAAACCTGCCTGAAGGCTCAAAGGTTACCCCTGAAAGGCAGAAGCCCTGGGGAACAAGTCATGCAATACTTGTGACAGCTGAAAAGATAAATGAACCTTTCGGAGTCATAAATGCAGACGATTACTACGGCGTTGAATCATTCACGATACTGCGCGACTTCCTTATTAACGACAAGGATCCCAATAATTTCTGCATTGTGGGTTACAAAATGGGTAACACGCTGTCAGATCATGGTCATGTCAACAGGGGAGTGTGCAGGGTAGACGAAAAGGGATTTCTGAAAAATATTGTCGAAACACGCCAGATTTCAAAGACGGCAACGGGAGCAGAGGCACCTGCACCCGACGGAAGCATGCTTAAGTTCACGGGAGAAGAAGTTGTTTCAATGAACCTGTGGGGATTTAAACCTTCATGTTACAGTTTCCTTGGGTCAGAATTCAGAAGCTTTATCGACAGGCATGGGATGGATCCGAAATCTGAACTTGATATTCCTACTTCAATTGACAAGTTCGTAAAGAGCGGGGAGGTGACAATCAAGATACTCATGAGCAATGAAAGATGGTTCGGTGTAACTTACCGCGAAGACAAGCCCTTTGTTGTCGAGAGTCTGAACCGGATGATTGCTGCAGGAGTATATCCTTCCAGGATTTACAGCTAAAATAAAATCCTTACCAGGTAAAGGAGCACCTGTAGGTGTTTGAGTTATCCCTGTTGTCGTTGACCTTAAGCACCAGGTCATGTTTTGCACCCTTCCTTATGCGGTCTTCATCAAAATCGCATATGAGGAGGTTATTTTTGGGATCATATTCAAACAAATACCATTTGCCATCAATCTCAGGCTCATAAGATTTGATTCCTGAAAAATCATCCGTTATCCTGAACCTGATACTCTTTCTTCCCCTGAGGTCTGTCCCGGGAGTGAAACCGGAAGCTGAAATTTCAGGTGCAACTGTATCAATAGCTACAAAATAGGCTCCAAGGGTTGAAATGTTTGCTTCGAGTGAAGACCCGTTCCATGAAGTTCCGATGGCCGTCCTCCTGTTATTGTCGCCAATGTTTGCGATTAGCAGTTTGGATTCTTTTCCCTTAGGAACCGACGATGGTTTCAGTATGAGTTTTCCCGGCCTGTGCAACGGGGTGTAACGGTTATGTACAATATGAATGTCGGAAAACATTCCCTCGCGGGCGTTCTCCCTGGCATAGGTAAAAAACAGTGTGTCATAAAGGGAGCCGGCGGGTATGCTGAACGAGATGCCGTCGGAACTGAAAGTATTGCTCCTGTTGTATGGCATAACTTTGTCATATTCGCTGTGCAGTCTTTTTATTCCGGAGTGAACAGCGGGCTTCACCATGAAGGCAAGAACCGAGACATTGTTGTGAACATCGGCAATTTTTATCCTGACAGAATGCGTGAGCGAGTCTTTAAAATTAAAGATACCCCTGTTTATTACTTCCTTGTATACGCTTAGCCTGTCGTTTGGCAGCCTGAATACACGCTCAATAAATACATTGTCCTTTATATATGTTTCGTAATCGATATGGCTGTTGATATATCTCGTTTCGCTGAATGAGAAGGAATCCATCACATACCTGAAGAGCCTCACGCTGTCGATTTCAAGCTCTATCGAATATACAGCACACTTGTTGTAACTGTCGTTCAGCAGGTCAAAGGCCCTGATGCCGAACCCGGCAGGTCCGCTGATGCTGATCTCTCTGCCAGCCGGCAGATAATAATTTCCATGTCCGCCGGCAACATTGAGTGTCATTGCTGCGTTACGGCCATTAATTTCGCTGTTTTTGCCGAGAGGGTAAATTACAAGTTTCTCGACAACAGGATTTATATTGTCACCTGTGCCGAATTCAAAAAAAAGAGGATTGACAGGGCGTTCCCCGTCTGTGCGCCGTATTTCGTAATGAAGATGCGGCCCTCCTGAGCTTCCCGAATTGCCGGAATATGCAATAAGTTCACCCTGGCGGAACCTGAACCTGTCTTTTTCGGGAAAGAGTGAAATCGTAAATGACTTCTTTGCATACTGCTCCGATTTCACATACTCCTCTATTTCGGGAGAGAATCTGTCGAGATGTCCGTATACTGTAGTAAACCCTGAAGGATGAGTCATATAAAGCGCCCTGCCGAAGCCTCCGGGAGAAACGCCAATCCTGCTAATATAGCCGTCAGCTGTTGCCACGATATCCTTGCCGGTGACTCCCTGGGTTTTAAGGTCCAGGCCGGAATGGTAATGATCGGGACGTAATTCACCGAAGTTCGCTGAGAGCTGCACTGGTATCCTGACGGGCGAAATAAAGATTGATTTTTCTCCCTGTTTCAGTTGCGTGGAGCCTAAAGCAATGGTGTTCAATATAATCAGCAATAAAATATGCATAAGGAGCTAGGTGTGTATTCAAGACCTGCAAAGCTAAACTTATGCCTATTACAGCCAAACTATTTTCGACGGATTTTTTGAAAATATCATTAACAATGTTAATTTTGTCCTAAATATTTTACTATGCCGGTTCAGGGTAGCGAGGAATTATTCTTATTGAACAGGAAACTTGAGGAACTTATAGACAGGTATACTGCCCTGAAAAAGAAAAATGCCGAATTAAGCGCACTGAATGAGGAGCTTGGGAAGGCAGCGGCTGAAAAGGATGAACGAATTAAGGACCTTGAAATAAAATATGACAGATTGAAATTGTCAGGAGCATTGTTGGGTGAAGGCGAAAATGCGTCGGAGGCAAAGCGGAAAATAAGTGAGCTTGTGCGGGAAATTGACAGATGTGTTGCTCTTTTAAACAGATAAGATATGGCAATGGATGATAAGCTTTCCATCAGGGTTAATGTAGCTGACAGGTATTATCCATTGAAGGTAGAAAGGGAAAATGAGGAGAAAATTCGTAAGGCAGCAAGGCTGATAAACGAAAAAGTGCTGCAGTACAAGCAGAGGTACACTGATAAGGATGTACAGGACTTTCTTGCAATGGCAGCTCTTCAGTATGTTATCAGGCTTGCTGAAGAGGAGGAAAAGGTTGAGAAGGATTATCTCCCCGGGGCACTGAATGAGATGATTGACAAAATCAATCAGGTACTTCAGTCAAAAGAGTAACAGCGTTCTTTTACATAGCAGGATATTGCCCGCATTGTTTCTTCATTCATTTTTGAAACTCAACAGTTAAAACTTTGGAGCAACTCTTGGTTCAGCAAGGACAGGCCTCATTCCGATTCATCGGAATTCTGCTTTCTGCAGGACAGTGGACGTTCGAACTGAATTAGTAGCTCCAGCCATACAGATATGGGGTTTTATAAAAGCTGGAGGAACTTTGCGGGTTTTTTTTTGTTATAGATATAGTTAAATAATTACTTAAAACGATAAATAATGATTTTATTATTCATATTGGCACAGATAGGGTCGGGCCTGATTATTATAATAGGCCTGTCTGCCCTGATAACAGGTTTCGGCGCTTCATACCTGCTCTGGCAGTTTGCACTAAGAACCAAAAGCAGGAAACTTATAAGCGAGGCAGAGGCTGAAGCGGAGGTTATAAAGAAGGAAAAAATACTTCAGGCAAAAGAAAGGTTCCTTCAGCTTAAATCCGAACATGAAAAAGTAATCAACGAGAAGAACAACTGGATATCCCAGTCAGAGAACAGGATTAAACAGAAGGAACAGGCACTTTCACAGAAAATTGAAGAAGCCCAGCGCAAGAAGAATGAGGCCGATTCCATTCGTGAAAGCCTGACATCCCAGCTTGAACTGCTTGACAGAAAAAACGAAGAGCTTGCAAAATTGCACAGGCAGCAGGTGGAAAAGCTTGAATCAATATCAGGATTTTCAGCCGACGAAGCAAAAAATCACCTGATAGAGTCACTCAAGGAGGAAGCAAAGACAGGTGCAATGTCATATATCAATGAAATACTTGATGAAGCAAAAATGACAGCCAATAAGGAAGCCAAGAGAATTGTCGTGCAGACAATTCAGAGAGTTGCCGCTGAAAATGCAATCGAAAATGCGGTAACTGTTTTTCATATTGAATCAGATGAAATGAAGGGCAGGATAATTGGCAGGGAAGGGAGGAACATAAGAGCCCTTGAAGCAGCAACCGGAGTTGAAATAATAGTTGATGACACCCCTGAGGCAATAGTGCTTTCTGCTTTTGATCCGGTTCGTCGCGAAGTCGCCAGGCTTGCCCTGCATCAGCTTGTAACTGACGGGAGGATACATCCGGCCAGGATTGAGGAAATTGTCGACAAGACAAGAAAACAAGTGGAGGAAGAAATTCTTGAAGTCGGAAAACGCACAACAATAGACCTGGGGATACACGGATTGCACCCTGAACTGATACGTCTTGTCGGAAAGATGAAATACAGGTCTTCATACGGACAAAATCTTCTTATGCATTCAAGGGAAGTAGCTAATCTTTGTTCGATTATGGCTGCCGAACTGGGGCTTAATCCCAAAATTGCAAAGAGGGCAGGTCTGCTTCATGATATAGGTAAGGTTCCGGATGACGAACCTGAACTTCCGCATGCAATCCTCGGGATGAAACTTGCAGAGAAGTACAAGGAGAAACCTGAAATTTGCAATGCCATAGGTTCTCATCATGACGAAACAGAGATGTCAACACTGATTGCCCCGATTGTCCAGGTCTGTGATGCAATATCCGGAGCCCGTCCCGGTGCCCGCCGTGAAGTAGTGGAGTCATACATTAAAAGACTCAAGGAGCTTGAATCACTTGCGCTGCAGTACCCCGGCGTCACAAAAACATACGCTATACAGGCAGGCAGGGAACTCAGGGTAATTGTAGGCGCAGAAAAGGTGAATGACAAGGAAGCTGAAGGCCTTTCTTTCGAGATTGCCCGAAAGATACAGAATGAGATGACTTACCCCGGCCAGATAAAGATTACTGTCATCCGCGAGACAAGGGCGGTTAATTATGCGAAGTAGATTTCTGTTATTCTACATACATGCTTCCGGTAAAACTCCTCAACATAGTTGGTGCAAGGCCTCAGATAATCAAAAGCTCTGCAATAAGCAGGGCTATAACAAAACACTTCCCTGACAGGATAACCGAGATACTTATTCATACCGGACAGCACTATGACAGGGAAATGTCTGATGTTTTCTTTGATGAGCTCGAAATCCACAGGCCTGATTTTAACCTTGGAGTCGGCTCTGCAGGACACGGCAGGCAGACATCGATGATGATCACCGGTATTGAGGAGGTTCTCCTTGAGGAAAAGCCTCATTGCGTGCTCCTCTACGGCGATACAAACTCAACGCTTGCAGGGGCGGTTGCCGCATCAAAACTTCACTTCCCGGTTATACATATCGAAGCAGGGCTTCGATCGTTCAACAAAACAATGCCAGAAGAGCTTAACCGGATAATAAGTGACCATTCATCCACTCTGCTTTTTGCTCCCACAAATGCAGCCTTCAAGAACCTTATGAATGAAGGCTTCCGGCCTGAGAACAGCCCCCCCTATACAATCAACAATCCGAAGATTTACCTCACAGGGGATATTATGTATGATAATACCCTGTTCTATTCAGAGCTTGCTGAAAAAAAGAAGGCAGGATTGTTAGACCAGCTATCTGTAAAAAAAGACGAATATATACTTGTTACCATTCACAGAGATTCAAACACTGATGATACTGAAAGGTTAAGTGCGATCCTTACAACGCTTATGAAATTGGCCGAAGAGAATGATATTCATCTTATTATGCCTTTGCATCCCAGGACAATTGTCTCTTTGAACACAAAACTTAAAGAACTTCACCGGGAATTATGCAGAAGTACCTTTGTCAGTATTGTACCTCCTGCATCCTTTCTTGAAATTATCCTGCTTGAAAAACATTGCAGGATGATAATAACTGATTCAGGAGGTGTGCAGAAGGAATCACATTTTTTCAGGAAACCGTGTATTGTATTGAGAAAAGAGACCGAATGGGTGGAGCTGGTGGCAAATGGCACTGCCAGACTGGTGGATGCAGATACTCAAAAACTAAAGGAAGAATTCGTTCATTTTATGGAGCAAAAGGAAGTTTTGAATTATCCCGCATTTTATGGTGATGGAAAGACGGCCGAATTCATACTCGGCGAGATAATACAGATGTTTGAAAATAGATGATTATGATCAAAGGAAAAACGATATATTTTTTGTAAAATTGCACGAATTTTAGCAGTGGTTGATGGATCGGTTATTGAGGAATAGCAGAGTACTGGTTACAGGGGGAG
>JALOMK010000064.1 GCA_025455505.1 Bacteroidales bacterium | reverse complement strand
TTCTATGCAACCGGCATAACAATTAACAGTCTCACCCTCGTGGGCATGGCCCTTGCAATAGGCATGCTTGTCGACAACTCGGTTGTGGTGCTTGAAAGCATTTACCGGCTGGCGGGACAGGGTAAAGACTTTGAAACCGCAGTGAAACAGGGGACTAAAGAGGTGTGGAGATCGATTTTTGCATCGACACTGACAACAATAATTGTGTTCCTTCCCTTTATTTTCTCTGACAACTACATGGTAAACATTGTCGGGAAGAACATTGGCGTGTCAATAGTGTCAACACTTCTCATATCAATGACTGTAGCCCTGATGGTGATCCCCATGGGAACATATTTCCTGCTCTCTTCAACTTCCGGAGGAAAGTCGGATATATTCAGGAAAATGTCGATCCACGACAGACTCATCCAGGGCTACTACCTTGTGCTTAAAGCCAGTATGAGGCACCCGGCAACCACAATAATAGGTACTCTTGTTGTATTCTTCGCATCCCTTCTTATAAGCCTTGCGCTCAGCATCAGCACAACCCAGGAGGTGGAAACTCCGAATTTCAGGCTGTCGGTGACAATGCCTGCAGGGTCGACACTGGAGAAGACCGATGCAGTTGTGGCCGAAATAGAATCACGTCTTGCCACCCTCGCCGAAAAAGAGGAAATCTCATCCCGTATCGAAGAAGAACAGGCAACAGTCACTGTGACCCTTGCCGAGGAATGGGATAAGAACAGCAAAAGGACTCTTCCTGAAATAAAAAATGACATTGAAGAAAAAACAAAGAACATATCATCGGCCGAGATAAGCATGGATGAACTCTCCTCCGGGGGAGGTTTTGAGGCGGCCGGCGGAGGAGGGGATTTCAACCCGGGAGGCGATTTTATGAACCTGCTGGGGATAGGTACCACAAGGGCAAGCATCGTCATCAAGGGACAGAATTTCGTGCAGATGAAAAGCCTCGCCGACGATATCAAGGGCTATCTCGACGATCTCACAACTGTTGACAATTCAAATATAAATGTCCAGGACAACAAGCCCGAGGTACAGCTCCGCTTCGACATGGATTACCTTGCCAGGAACAATGTGAACCTGATGAACCTGTCGTCGGCCCTCTCCACTTTCGGAAGGGAAAGCACCTCGGGAGCGAAATTCAGGCAGGGAACCGAAAGCTACGACATAACAATAAAATACCAGGAAGAGGACAGCATCAGCACGGCTGAAAAGGAAAAAACAATCGATGACCTTAGAAGGCTGGAAGTCACAAACAGCAGCGGTGCAATTATGGAGATGGACGAACTTGCCGACATAGTCTTTTCATCAGGGATGGGCAATATTCACCGCGAAAACCAGGAAAAGAGGGTCACTGTTTTTTACAGCTTCAGGGAAGAGATTAACAATTCAAAGGATCTCCTTGCAGGAGCCAGGCAGGAAATTGAAGGAATTGTGGCAGGACTGAACATTCCTCCCGGGCTGGCGGTTGAAGTGATCCATGAGGAGAACCAGTACAAGGATCTTTACAAGATAATCGGCATCGCCTTCCTGCTTATTTTCATGATCCTGGCAGCTGTTTTCGAATCGCTTGCCACTCCCGTGGTGCTGATGTTCAGCATTCCACTTGCAGCCCTTGGCTCGCTTATCGCCCTGATTCTGACAGGCAATTCGCTCCTGAACCTTAATACTCTAACAGGTTTCCTGATCCTGCTCGGGGTTGTTGTGAACAACGGAATAATACTTATTGATTACACAAATATCCTCAGGAAAAGAGGATACAGGGTCCAGAGAGCTATCATGATGGCTGGCGTAGCCAGGCTCAGGCCTATACTTATAACTGCTGCAACTACGATCGTTGCAATGATCCCGCTTGCGATGGGGAAAGCCGAATTCGTTTCAGTTATTGGAGCTTCATTCGCAATCACTGTCATCGGCGGACTTGCGCTGAGCACACTCCTTACACTTGTATTCATTCCCACTTTCTACACAGGCCTCGAGAATGCGCTTAAATGGTTCTACTCGCTGGGCTGGAAGAACAAGGTGCTGCAGTTTGCAATACTGGGTTTCCTTGTATTCTTCATCTACACCAATGTCGATAAATTCCTCTGGCAACTGATTACATGGATCCTTTCGCTTATTTTGGTTCCGGCAACAACCTGGTTCGTAATGAACAGTCTCAGGAAGGCCAGGGAAACAATCATAACACCCGGCGAAAGCATTAATATACGTATCCAGAGCCTTGTAAAGATCTACGAGAGGGAAAACCGATGGGCGCGGGAATGGAGAGCAGGCGCGAGGATCAGGAAGAGGCTTGGCCTCAGTGGAAGGATTACATCTCTGAGGGATATGGCAAGCCTTATCTGGCAGGGTCCCGTTCTTGCCTTCATAGTATATTTCACGTACTTCTACCTCAACAAGGGATTCTGGATCTTCATTTTCAGCATTATAACCTGGTTCGCGCTCTCGGCGCTATGGACCAGGCTGAAGGAATACTTCGAAAGCACAAGTGGTAAATCAGTATCGAAGTGGCCTGCACGGTTTATTGCTGCAGCTGATTTCATCGTGTTCTGGATGATACCGCTCCTCAACCTTGTGTGGTTTCAGCTCAAGTGGGAAAACATTGCCGTTGTGCTGATACTCGGATTCCTCTGGTTTACGGCACTGTTCATTTACAAGACAGGGCAAAAGCTCACAAGGGAGAATATCGACATTTACAGGCTCGAAGGAAGGTTCAAAGGCCTCAGAAAGACCGTTTACAGGATAGTGGCAGCCGTTCCGCTGATTGGCAAGAAGAAAAAGCCCTTCAAGGCCCTCAGCTGCGTATCGCTCGAGATCGGCAACGGCATGTTCGGTCTCCTCGGTCCGAACGGGGCCGGGAAAACAACTCTGATGAGGATAATCTGCGGCATCCTCGAGCAGAGCTACGGCAAGGTTTGGATAAACGGGCTCGACACCCAGGAGAAAAGGGAGGAGCTCCAGGGACTCATCGGATATCTTCCCCAGGAATTCGGCAGCTACGAAAACATGACTGCCCATGAATACCTTCACTACCAGGCCATGCTCAAGAACATTACAGATGTAAAGACAAGGAACGAAAGGGTCACTTATGTTCTGAACGCAGTGCACATGGAAGAACGAAGGCATGAGAAAATAGGCTCTTACTCGGGCGGGATGAAACAGAGAATGGGCATCGCACAGATACTCCTGCACCTGCCGAGGATTCTTGTTGTCGACGAGCCCACAGCCGGCCTCGACCCGCGGGAAAGAATAAGGTTCAGGAACCTGCTTGTTGAACTCAGCCGCGAGAGGGTAGTGATCTTCTCAACTCATATTATCGAGGATATCTCGAGTTCATGCAACATGGTTGCGGTGCTTAACAAGGGCAAACTGCGATACCTTGGCAAGCCTATCGACATGACAAGGGAGGCTGAGGGACATGTCTGGCAGTTCAGCATGGCTGCATCGGACTTCAACAGCTTCGTGGCAAAGAACCTCGTCGTACATCACATGTCGGAGGGCGACAATGTGCGTGTGAGGGTGATATCCGAAACATCGCCCTGGGAAGGAGCAAGGAATGCAAGCCCCAACCTCGAGGATGCCTACCTCTGGCTTTCGAGGAAAAAGGATTCCATGGCAGATAAGAACAAAAACAGCAATGCAGGATGAAACCTACCGGATTTTATAATTTCATCGACCTCGTTTATAAAATGATTATTTATAACCTGAGGATAATATTCGCGAACAAGTTCATCTGGTTCCTCAGCGGGTCCATAATTTTCTACCTCGGGCTGTCAGTGATATACGTATTTACAAATGACGTGTCGCGGCTGCGCGATCTTTACGGCGTATTCCTCTTTTCAGGACTTCTTCTTGTTTTCTATCCTACAGCCTTCGGTATACAGAACGATCAGGATGCACGTACAATTGAGATCCTGTTCGGGATCCCGAATTACAGGTACAAGGTGTGGCTTGTGAGGATAATCCTGATTTTCGTAATTGCCTTCATGATAATGTTTGTCTTTACATTCCTGGCCTCCGTCCTTATTGTGAAATTCAGGGTGCTCGATGCCACTGTCCAGGTTATGATGCCTGTCCTCTTCCTGGGGATTATGGCTTTCATGCTGTCGACAGTTATCAGGAACGGTAACGGCACGGCAGTGGTAATGATAATCTTCGGTCTTATATTCCTGATATTGTCCGACTTCCTCAGGAAAAGCCAGTGGAACATCTTCCTGAATCCCTACGAAGTCCCCTGGGATGTGAATGAAACAACCTGGGCAATAATCACTGTCAAGAACAGGATAATCCTTGTTGCCGGTTCGATTGTCTTCCTTCTGGCAGCCCTCTTCAACCTTCAGAAAAGGGAAAAGTTCATGTGATCAAAGGCCTGGAATATCTTCAGTATTATTCCTGTGTATGATAAATATCATATCCGGGGTCAACTTGCTTGTCTAACTTTATTCGAACAAGCATTTTCCATTATACTATACCATGGCTTCAGTTTCTATACCCTCGTTAGCTAAGCTACTAATGATATCCTTATGAGAATCATTCACAGCTTAATCCTTTCGCTTGTTTTTTGTTCTGTTTCGTTTGCACAGACAAACCTTTTCCCGTCCAGTGGGAATACCGGTATCGGAACAACTTCTCCAAACAGGTTATTGCAGGTAGGAGATATCACTCCCGGGCCAAGCCCTGACACAAATGCCAATATTATTTCAGAAGGAGGTGTGATTATAAAAACCGGCAGAATGCTTAGCCTCGATCAGGCTTATTATGTTCATGCCTATATGAAATTCCAGGGCCCTGACTATGAAAAGGGATTTCTTCATTATGGCTATTACGGACATGATTTCTCAACAAGAAACGGATCTGCACTTGTCATCAAAGGCAACAGCAATTATATAGGCATCGGAACAATAAACCCTCAAAACCTGCTCGATGTAAACGGGACAATCAGGGGGAAGGAGATCAAAGCCCAGGTAGACGGATGGTATGACCATGTTTTTGAGAAGGACTACATTCTGATGCCTATCAGGGATCTTGAAGTTTTTGTAAAGAACAATAAAAGACTTCCCGAGATCCCCACAGCGTCCGATGTTCTGGAGTGCGGACTTGACCTTGGAAAAACAAATGCTCTGCTTGTAAAAAAGATAGAGGAGCTTACTCTTTATGTCATTGAGCTAAACAGGAAGATCGAGAAACTGGAGTCTGAATTACAAGATAAACAGTAGAAAATGAATCTTATCCCAAGATTAAAGCTCATTTTCATCATGTCGGCTTTACTCATATTTACTTCGGGAGTATCCGGACAGGATTTCACATATAGCTACGACTTAGCCGGAAACAGGACATTAAGGACCCTGGGAGTAAGCAGGACCTCTGAAATGACTTTCCCTCTGAGCGATGCCGATCTTAAGAAACTAAAGGGCGAGGATGCCTTTCTGCAGCAGGAGACGACCCCCGGGGAGAAAGCTCTTAAGGTCTATCCAAATCCGACAACCGGTATCATAAAACTCGATCTTGCCGGTTACGAAGAAAACATAAGCGGACAGTTCAGGCTTTTCAATCTTGGGGGAACTCTCATTCAGGAAGGTCGACTCGACTCTCCATCTTCGGAATTAAATATGGGCAATACACCTGATGGCATATATATCCTTAAAGTCAGGATAAATGAAGTAGTGTTTGACTATAAGATAATTAAGAAATAAAAAGCGACCCTGCCGGCATTGAATATGAAGAAGCATATCCTCCTTTTATTCCTCCTTCTCATCATTTCTGCCATTGCCCATTGCCAGTCAGGACAGAGCACCATCATTGTCAACTCAACTCTTTCAACCGATACGAGTCTTGTTGCCAGGGAGCTTATTTACCTTACCGATGGATTTTCATTCACTGCTGCCTCCGGAAAAAGTTTCAGTGCCTCCATTGATCCCGACCTTGAGATTCCTGTCTACCTCAGCGGAGACCAGCTGATAGATCCTGAAAACCGCGAGCTTGACAAAAGCCTCCCGGTAGGCACCCTGCCCGGCTCCATCGAAGTTAACAGCCTTGGTGCGGCAGTCTGCAACATACCTGTTTTCGTCTCTCCCGGGACTGCAGGCCTTCAGCCGGAAATTTCGATAATTTATAACAGCATGACAGGAAGCGGTCTGCTCGGCCGGGGATGGGATATAGCAGGTATTTCAACTATACACAGGGTGCCCGGGGACTATTATCACGATGGCGAAAATGCAGCCATCGGGCTTCATTCTGCCGACAGGTTTGCCCTCGACAGCAACAGACTGGTCCTGGCGAGCGGAACATACGGAACAGATGGTTCGGTCTACAAAACAGAGATCGAGACCTTTTCAAGGATCACCGCCCACGGGTCTGCCGGCAGCGGCCCCTCGTGGTTCGAAGTGGAAACAAAGGATGGCAGGACAATCCAGTACGGTAACAGCGCCTCGTCGAGGGTTGAGGCCCCGGGGACATCAACGGCCCTGCTGTGGAGGATCAACAGGATCACTGACAATTACGGCAATTACATAAATTACACATACTTTGAACAGGGCGGGGAATCTTATATCGAGAAGATTGAATATACAGGAAATACCGAAACAAACCTTGCCCCCTGTAATACCCTGAGGTT
Organism: Bacteroidales bacterium; assembly: GCA_025455505.1. Lineage (GTDB taxonomy): Bacteria > Bacteroidota > Bacteroidia > Bacteroidales > VadinHA17 > LD21. The sequence goes on along the minus strand of JALOMK010000064.1, from coordinate 2,285 downwards.
TGAATATACCGCAAGAGCAGACAGTAACTTTCATTATGTTGCGGGGCGGAAGATCACGGAAAAGGCACTGCTCACGTCAATAAGAATGGAGACAGAAGGGGGAGCGCTTGTCAGGCGCTATGAACTGAGGTACAATCTTGATTTTTACACTCACCTTGTCGGGATTACCCAGTACGGAAGCGATAATAAATACCAGAACTCAACAGTCATATCATGGGGTGAAACCAAAACAGCGGTAAGCTCTTCCGACAGTTTTTCGAACAATCGAAAAAATGAATTTTACCGCGGTGATTATAACGGCGACGGGCGGACAGATTTAGTCATGACCGAGAAGAAAACAAGCTTCACTTCCTCTGACAAATGGGAACTCTGGCTGGCGGACTCTTATGGCACCTCATTCACAAAGAAAAACGAAGGCTATCTCAGCAGCACATTCAAAGGGTTCACAGTATCCGACTGCGACGGTGACGGGAAATCCGACCTGTACTCGAAAAAATATGAGCTTGTACCGTATGACTGCAACCCGCATCCCTGTGACGAGCAGATGTCAGTTGTATCTGATTCTGCTGATGTTCAGGCAGAACTGACAGACACTACCCTGGTTTCATCTTCCGACAGCACCCTGCAGATCGGCGACATTGATAATATTATCCTGAATCCTCCTCCACCGCCACAGGATACCTGCTATGACGTCTGCTACCGTTATAACACACAATTTCTGTATTATTATTATTCAGAGCAGTCAGGCATAGTAAGAGGCAGCACCTCGAAGGACCTCATTTATGATGACTGCCCCGGGGAACTTACCCTGAACCCCGCTGACCTTGACGGCAACGGGCAGAGTGACTATATAGTTCTCGATCAGTACAGGCAGGTTTACAGCATAGCCGGAGTATATTACCTTGGCAACAATCCCTTCCTGTACGATTTTAAGATTGCCGATTTCAACGGCGATGGAATTGATGATATTCTCTCTGTCGGGCCGTTTTCGAGCACTGTTCTTCAGTATGACCCGGTAGCCGAAGATTTTGACACCCTCTATTTATCATCATCTTTCCCCGATCCCGACGACAGGCTCTTCACAGGAGATTTTAACGGCGACAAAAAGACTGATCTGCTTGTCTGGAATTCCGTATGGAGTCTCAAGTTTTCGACAGGAGCAGGGTTTGAATCATCTTCAGCAGTTCCTGCATTAACAAATACGGATCCCGGATCTTCAGAAAATGACAATAATGTGTATATCTCGGATCTTAATGGCGATAAGAAGGACGATATCCTTGAAATCTACCTTTCAGGATCTTCTTCGGTCCTTAGGAGGTTCTTCAGCAGGGGGGCAGGCGTTTTCGTCTCTGAATCCGAATCTTTTGCAAAGTCATCAATAAATCAGGATTATTCACGCTTCGGCGATTTCAACGGCGACGGCAGGGGGGACCTGTTCTTCTATGACCACTCGCAGGCTTCAAACAGTGTGAATATCTCATTCTTCGGCCGCGATGAGAACAGGCATATGATCCGGACAATTTCAAACGGTCTCGACCAGAAATCGACAGTGTACTTTTCAAGACTAAACAGGGCAGGTGATTTTTATCAGAAAGGCTCAGGATCACAGTTTCCGGTAACTGATTACAACGGAGCTTTCTACGTTACAGACTCGGTTGATGTTGTTAATTTCCTTGAGCTTACAGGCAACCTTACAAAATACACATACAATGGATTCAGGATACATAAGCAGGGTAAAGGAGTCATAGGCTTCAACTATATCTCATCGGGCGATACGGCTAATGGTGCAGGGATAATAAAAGAATACTCTTATCATCCTGACTATTTCTTCAGCTATCCCAGCCGCGTTGCCACAACAGGAAGAAGCGGCAGGAAGGCTAGCGAAAGTGTCAATACATATTCTGCAAAGGAGTATTCAGGAAACAGGTTTTTCCCTTACCTTAGCTCCAGTGAAACAACCGATTCGCTCTCGGGTGGTACTCTCCGGCGCTCGTCCTTTGTATATGATGACTATGGTAACATGACGTGCGATTCAACGATATACTACAGCGGCGCTGCAAGGGAGGAATACACCTTCAGTACAAGAGTGTTCGGCAGCTACGGGAACTGGGGCGTCAGCAATAAAATGATATCCCGGCAGGTCACATCACGCTACGGTTCAGAACCTGAATACAAACGAAAAGCAGCTTTTACTTTTAACAGCTTTGGCAGCCTTCTCACGGAAGTAACCGATCCGGATTCTTCCCGGGCGCTTACCAGGAGCTACTCCGCATATAATGATTACG
>JALOMK010000352.1 GCA_025455505.1 Bacteroidales bacterium | reverse complement strand
TTCAGAATTTCCATATCCCGCATAGCTGTAATATCTTTCGCCATCGGTAGTAAGCTGAATTTCAACACTATCTTTGTCTTTAGCCTTCATCAGGAACAGATTATGGTTTTTTGCATAGGCAATCCATGTGCTGTCAGGTGAATATGAAGGCCAGCCGGGCTTTTTGTCTTTCCTTATTGTATCCTTGATTGTAAGTTTCTGGCTTACAACATCATAAAGAAATTTTATTGAATCCACCGCAAATGTAAGCTTTGTAGTGCTTTTCTTTTCGAATTTAATATCCTTTATCGGAAGATCGAGTTCATTATATGGGTGCCTTGTAAGTCTCTTGAGTTCCGAAGCCATAAAGCGGCTGTCGAAAAGAGGCTGACGGGTTTTCGCTGCGGCATTGACATAATAAAAATTCTTCCCGGCAGAGGTTTTGAAACTGTACCAGAATATATCTGACTCTTCAATCCAGTTTGCGTTTACTGAAAGGTCTCCATACTTTGGAGTGAGGTTGTCGCCTCTGAACTTTTCAGCGGCACGAAAATCGGCTTTTTGCGCTGCAGACGACAGCGAAACAATGAGAATCAGTACTGATAGAATTTGATGTTTCATGTTAATTATTATTATTCATTAGAATTCATTCATGTTCATTGTTAAAGTCAGCACCTGAAGTCACGTCCGGTTTCCAGGGCCTTCAGGTTTCCCTCAACGATCTCATCTCCTTTCCTGCCAAAAAGCTTCCGGATTGCATTTTCAAGGCTGCTGAAGGGCAAGTCGATATGTGAAGAGGCGGCACCGAGAATTACAATATTCCCTGCACGCGGAAATCCTGCCGCCCGTGCAATGCCATCAGCATCAATAATAATATTATTCTTGATTTTCCTGATTTCAGACAGTATGTCCTCAACCGGAGGGTAATCAGGGATATTAACAAACGGGTTTGAATTAGTTACAATCCAGCCATCTTCTGACAGCCATGGAAGATATCTTAAGGCTTCCATCGGCTCCACTGACAGTATGAGGTCAGCGCTTCCATGGGGAATGATGTCGGAAAATACATTCCTGTCTGAGATCCTGAGGTGCGACTGCACATCTCCTCCCCGCTGGCTCATGCCATGAACTTCCGACTGTTTCAGGAACAAGTTGTTCTCAAGGGCGGCCAGTCCGATTGCGGAGGCAATCGAGATGATTCCCTGCCCTCCTACTCCGCACAGGATAATATCGTTCTTCATGGGTGTATTGATTTCCTGTTATTCTTTTGATGCTTCTTCTTTTTTTCTCCTGGAAGCTGTCTGTATGCATTCCCTTGATGCTATTATCACAGACACGCCCCTGTATTCGAATTCCTCCTTCATTATCCTTACGTTTTCTTCATGGTTTTTCCTTAGAGGTATTATCTCCCTCAGATGTTCTTTGTGAACACCAATTCCCTCGCATATCTGCTGAAGCCTGCCTTCTGCCTGTGATTGCTGTCCCCCTGTCATGCCTGTAGTGGAATTGTCGGAAATAATGATAGTAACCGGCGAATTTTTCACAACTGCATCGAGGAGGCCTGTCATACCGGAGTGGGTGAAGGTGGAATCGCCAATTACTGCAACTGACGGAAACAATCCGGCATCAGCAGCCCCTATCGCCATTGTAACCGATGCCCCCATATCGACGCAGGAATTGATCGAATTGTAAGGAGGAAGGGCAGCCAGCGTATAACAACCGATATCAGAGAATACCCTGCCCGGACCATACGCAAGCAGAGCCTCATTCAGAGCATTGTACATGTCGGCATGACCGCAGCCTTTGCAAAACGATGGTGGCCGCATCCTCACAATATCAGGAACTTTCATTACACTGCCCGTTTTTTTTCCGAGAGCCTTGCCTACTATTGAAGGATTAAGTTCCCCATCCCGTGGTACGGTTCCGTCAAGTCGTCCCCACACCTTGATACCGTTGTCGAGTATGCCCCTGATTGATTCCTCTATGAAAGGGTAACCCTCTTCCAGGACAAGTATCTCGGAGCAGCGATCAGTTATGTCCCTTATAATATCTTTCGGAACGGGATATGCAGATATTTTAAGCACTGGAAATTCTACAGTTTCCTCTCCGAAGTTTTCGAGTAGATAATTATGTGCTATTCCGCAGCAAATTATTCCGAGACGCCTTGAGTGCCTGTCAGTAAAAAGGTTGTACTTAGCAAGCCTGTTTTCAAACTTAAGCATTTCCCATGTCTCAAGGAGAGCTTTGTATTTATTCCGGGCCACGGAAGGAAGAAGAACAAATTGAAGCTTGTCCGAAGGCAAAGTCAGCGGCTTCTGTTCAATACTGTCCCTCAGTTCAACACTTGCCCTGGAATGAGCCAGCCTTGTTGTTATCCTGAAGAGCACCGGCAGACTGTATTTCTCCGATGTCTCAAACGCATCGAAGATCATGTCATATGCCTCCTGCTGGTTTGAAGGTTCATAGCAGGGGACCATGGCAAACTTTGCATAAAAGCGCGAATCCTGCTCATTCTGGGATGAGTGCATAGAAGGATCATCGGCAGATACAACAATCAGTCCGCCATTTACACCCGTAAGAGCAGAATTAATGAAACCATCTGCCGCCACGTTCAGGCCTACATGCTTCATTGCAACCATCGCTCTCTTACCGGCATAAGACATTCCAAGAGCAGCCTCCATGGCAGTCTTTTCATTTGCAGACCAGCTGCGACAAACATTGTTCCCTGCGGCCTGGGCTGAATTCTGGACATACTCCATGATCTCCGTGGATGGCGTTCCCGGGTAAGCATACATACCGCTAATTCCGGCATCCAGGGCAGCCTGCGCAATTGCCTCGTCGCCAAGCAGCATAATCTTCTTCATATTCTTGTTTTTACGAATTTTCAGCTATTGTTCCAAACCAGGTTTCCGATTTAACAAAGATTGAAATATTTTCTCTAT
>JALOMK010000351.1 GCA_025455505.1 Bacteroidales bacterium | reverse complement strand
TGAAAGAGATTTTCGGGAGATTTGATACCGGGGGCACCTTTGTCAGAGGTGAGCCCTACGGAAGCGGTCATATTCACGATACCTTCAGGATTGAGACAGCGGGGACCGGTGATGCCGATTTCATACTTCAGCGCCTTAATAACAACGTATTCAAGAACATACCACAGTTACAGGAGAATATCGAAAGGGTTACATTGCACCTTCGTAAAAAGCTTTCCCTGCTTCCGGGTTCGGATATAAGACGCGAATGCCTGAACCTCATTCCTGCAAAAAACGGAATGAGCTGGATAAAAGATGAAGACGGGAATTTCTGGAGGATGTATATATTCATTTCCCGGCACAGGTCTTATAACGTTGTAGATACGCCCCGGAAAGCCTTTGAAGGCGGCAAGGCCATAGGACGTTTCCAGGCGATGCTTGCAGACATGCCGGGGGGCCCGCTTCATGACACAATTCCATATTTTCACAACATCGAAATGAGGCTCATGGCCTTCAGTGAAAAAATTGCTGAAGACCCGGCAGGAAGGGTAAGCTCACTTTCTGCCGATATTGACAGCTTCCTGAGCAGGGCCGAGGATATGAAAATCATCCTGAGACTTGGAGCTGAAGGAAGAATCCCGCTCAGGATAACCCATAACGATACAAAGTTCAACAACATCCTCCTGGATGAAGATGACAAAGCCCTGTGTGTAATTGACCTTGACACCGTTATGCCCGGGTATGTGCATTATGATTTCGGCGATGCCATCAGGACAGCAGCAAACAGGTCCGCCGAAGACGAGAAGGACCTGTCGAGGATCAGGATGGACATAAGCCTCTTCAGGGCATATGCGGAGGGTTATCTTTCACAGGCCGGCAACACCCTTAACGATACTGAAAAGGAATACCTCGCATTTGCCCCCAGGCTCATAACCTATACTATTGCCCTGAGGTTCCTGACTGATTACATTGATGGTGACAAGTATTTCAAGATCCATCACGAATCGCATAACCTGGAGCGGGCAAGGGCCCAGATGGCGCTTGTGCGGAGCATGGAAGGGCAGTACGATGCAATGAAGAGTATAATTGAAAGTCTTGTCTGAAAACTGCCTTAAACAAACTCAGGGACAGAATTCAATCACAGCAAACATCCATATATGAACTGGTCCGAAGAAGAAATAACCTTTCTCACTGCACTTGGCAGCCCTGTAAGGATCCAGGATTTCCTGGATTCAATAGATTATAATCCTAATCCTGAATGCAGGTCTCCAAGATGGGTCATGAAAAAGAGATCCGCCCATTGCTTTGAGGGAGCTCTGTTTGCGGCTTCTGCACTCAGGTTTCACGGGTTCAGGCCGCTAATAGTCGATATGAAAGCCCATAATGATGATGATCATGTAATTGCTGTTTACCAGGTTGACGGACACTGGGGCGCGGTAGCAAAGTCAAACTTCACAACACTCCGCTTCAGGGAACCAGTCTACAGGACTGTCAGGGAACTTGTAATGTCATATTTTGATTTTTATTTCAACCTTAACGGTGACAAATCGCTGCGCTCCTTTTGCAGGCCCCTTGACCTCACACGCTATGACGCATTAAACTGGGAAAGGACCGATGAAGACCTCGAGTACATCGGAGATAAGCTCGAAACCCTGCACCACTATGATGTTATTAGCAGGAAAATGATAGGAAAACTCACCAGGGCCAGTGATATAATGCTCAGGGCTGGAATGCTCGGATCGAATGAAGCAGGCTTGTTCAAACCGGTATAAGTGCAGCTCCTTTCTTCTGAGTCGATAATATTTTTCAAATATACAACTGATTATCTGAATACTACAAGATACCAGAAAAATGCAGTCGAACCCCGATTTTGTAGTTCAGGCTTTATTGCCTATTTTTGACACCGTTTAAATTAAAGCACATGGACCTGTCAGGAAAATATTACAAGGCCTTCATTGACAGACAGGAGGCAATCAGGAAACAATACAGTCCCAAACTAACCGAGAAACAGCACTCAAAGGGAAAGCTAACTGCCCAGGAGCGAATAAGCCTATTGTTTGATAACGGCAGTTTCGAGGAGATAGATGCCTTCGTCACACCTGCCGATCAGCCTGTTGAATTCGGGAGAGTGGAACGTGCCTATGGCGACGGTGTAATTGTGGGCCATGGCAAGGTGAACGGGCGGCTTGTGTTCTCATATGCTCAGGACTTCACAATAATGGGAGGTTCCCTTGGCATTGTGCATGCAAAGAAAATTGCCAAGATACAGGAAATGGCATTGAAAATGGGAGCCCCTATAATTGCGCTGATTGATTCAGGTGGCGCAAGGATACAGGAAGGAGTTGCCAGTCTAAGCGGATACGCAGGCATCTTCCATAATATTATTCACTCATCCGGAATTATTCCCCAGATATCTGTAATTATGGGGCCTGCCGCCGGTGGAGCAGTGTATTCTCCTGCCCTCACCGACTTCGTGTTCATGGTTAACCATACAAGCTACATGTTCGTTACAGGCCCTAATGTTGTTAAGGAGGTGCTCAATGAGGATGTCAGTTTCGACGGGCTCGGCGGTGCCGAGGTGCACGCCCGTAAGAGCGGTGTGGCCCAGATGATCTATGATGATGAGGAAAACACGATACTGGCTCTGAAAAAATTCCTTTCATACCTGCCTTCGAACAATGTCGAGAATCCTCCTGTAGTTGCCGATGACGGATCAGTACCTGATGTAAATGAAAAGCTCAGGGATATAGTTCCCGATGATCCGAACAAGGCATATGATGTGAGAGATGTAATCAACCAGCTTGTCGACCGTAACAGTTTCTGACATAGACTCATCGGTCAAGGGTGCAAGGTTCATCAGATTCTGCGATGCATTCAATATCCCGATACTTACCCTTGAAGATGTGCCTGGTTTCCTTCCCGGTGTCGACCAGGAGCATGCCGGCATAATAAGGCATGGCGCTAAGATGCTATTTGCATACAGTGAGGCAACTGTTCCGAAAATTACTGTAATTCTCAGAAAGGCCTACGGCGGAGCTTTTATAGTAATGAACAGCAAAAACCTTGGCGGAGATTTCAGTTTTGCATGGCCTACTGCTGAGATAGCCGTAATGGGACCTGATGGCGCAGTGGCAATTCTATACAGGAAAGAGCTTGCCGAGTCAAAAAATCCTGCAGAGCTCAAAAAAGAACTTGTTAAAAAATACCGTGATAAAATTGCCAATCCCTTTATTGCTGACGAGAACGGATATATTGATGAAGTAATAGATCCTGCAGTCACAAGGAAAAAGATAATTTCAGCTTTTGATGCACTGGGAAACAAGTGGGTGAAAGTGCCATCAAGGAAGCATGGCAATATGCCTCTTTAAACTCAGCAGGGAGTAATTACCTTAACAGCGATAAGCATTGGTATAATAATGAATAATAGTTAAATACATGAAGATCAAAAGGATCCTGATAGCCAACAGGGGCGAGATTGCAGTCCGGATAATGAAGACAGCAAGGAAGATGAAAATCGAAACCGTTGCTGTAAGGACTGCTGTTGAGCCCAATGCCATGTATCTTTCCTCAGCCGATATAATATTCGACAACACTGAAGATGCATCTGAGATACCTGTTTTTCTCGATATTGACAAACTCATAGGCATTGCACTGAGCACTGGTGCAAACGCCGTGCATCCGGGGTACGGATTCCTTGCTGAGAATGCGTATTTCGCACAGAAATGCATTGATAACAACATTATATTTATCGGTCCCTCCCCTGATGCAATATACAAGATGGGGAACAAAACAATTGCAAAGAAGCTCGCATTTGCAGGCGGGATACCAATGGCATCAGGCAGCACAGACAATATCGGAAGCGAGGAAGAAGCAGTAGTTGCGGCTGAGAAAATTGGCTATCCTGTCATAATTAAAGCTGCAAGCGGAGGCGGCGGCAGGGGAATGCGCATCGTGAGGCGAAGCGAGGACATGGCAAAGATGTTCGTGATAGCAAGCAAGGAAGCAGAGAAAGCATTTAACGATCCTTCGGTTTTTGTAGAGAAATACATTGAGAACCCCAAGCATATTGAATTCCAGATACTGGGCGATACTAAAGGAAATGTAATTCATCTTGGTGAGAGGGAATGTTCAATCCAGCGCAAGCATCAGAAGCTGCTCGAAGAAGCACCATCTTCTGCACTTGATTCAGCTCTGAGAAAAAAAATGGGAGATATTGCAGTCAGGATAGCAAAATCCGTAAATTATTATTCTGCCGGCACAGTTGAATTCCTCCTCGATTCAGACAGGAATTTCTATTTCATGGAGATGAATACAAGAATACAGGTTGAGCATCCGGTAACAGAAATAGTGACAGGAATTGACTTGATTGAGCAACAGATCAGGGTTGCAAATGGGGAAGAGCTGAAAATAAAACAATCGGATATAAAACTCCGGGGCTGGGCAATAGAATGCAGGATCAATGCCGAGGATGTCCAGGCTGGTTTTGCACCTGATCCCGGGAAGATAGTAAGCCTGAGTCTTCCAACTGACTGCAATGTACGTGTTGACACAGGCGTGCAGGCAGGTTCTTCCATCGTAGCCAGCTACGACTCCATGATAGTGAAACTGATCGTAAGCGGGAAGGACAGGAAGGATGCAATCAAAAACTGCAAAATGGCCTTAGATAAGGTCTGGATAAAAGGAACAAAGACAACACTTCCCTTCTTCAGGTTGCTTGTACGAAACCAGAAATTCATTGAAGGCAACTTTACGACATCCTTTATTGAAAAGGATCTTGAGAAGTTCTATTATTACAGCGATTATGAGGAAATGCT
>JALOMK010000063.1 GCA_025455505.1 Bacteroidales bacterium | reverse complement strand
ATCTCCACCCTTGTGACTATCAGGTCGATTCCTTCCTCGTGGAGCCGGGAAAAACTCACCCCCTTCGAAAGCAGGAATTCATGGCGTGCATGTTCGAGGTAATGCTGGTAATTGGCATTGTTCACAACACCCTGGAGATCGCACTCATAGTCCCTGACTGCAAAGTCAAGGCTGAACACGTATTCATGCCCTCCTGTATTTTCCTTCCTGTCAGCGATCATAAAATGTTCTCCCACAATTGTTAATTTCGTGTCGGACTTAAATGTAAACAGGTTCAGTTTAAATTCCGCTATTTCGGAAGCAGCCCGAAAATCCTGTTTATGGCCCTGTGAAATTTGTGTATGCCGTTTGGTTTGAAGTGCATAAGGACACATTCCCCTGTGATATAGCTTATGTCAGTGTCCTTCAGTTCTGCCAGGGCTTCCTTCGTGTCGGAATTCTGCTGTATCCATATTTGTTTTATTCCAGCTTCCCTTGCCTCCCTTACGAGTCCGGCAGTCTGGTCCTTCTTTGTCATAATTATCAGACTCTTTATTCCGGGCGGCAGTGAACCTATGCCGGGATAGGCTTTCTCGCCGAGGATCTCGCCGGCTGAAGGGTTGACGGGGATTATTTTCATCCCTTTTTCTTTAAGTTCCTTGAATGCAGCATAGCCGAATTTTTTCGGATTGCGCGACACCCCTGCCATTGCAATAGGCTGGGATTCAAAAAATTCATTGATCTGTTTGAGCGTTTTCATATTATTGATTTCATGTACGAGATCAGAAAATTGGTTCATTACAGTCCAAATTTAATCAAAAGATGCATACAGAATCCGTCAAAGGCATAATGGCGATCCAAAAGTTAAGCATCTTAAGGCTTTATCAGTCAGTTACGGTTCCGTCACTACCCTTGCGGCCGGCCTTTGAGGTACAGGGCAGGAATTGCTATTCAAGCCTGGTACTTTGGAGCGAGCCTTACTAACGGCCTTTTGGGCACATGGCATGATATTGCTTTTCAACCCTGGTGCCTGGGGAGCGAGTCGTAGTATTTGCATTGGAACAAAGGACAGGATTTTGCTTTTAACCCTTCGTCCGGGTAAGTATAAAGACTTAAATTGGTCGGGCGGATAACAATGGACCTGTTTTTTTATTTACTTGGTATAGAGGTTTAACTAAACAAAACAATCATGAAGAATCCGGATGACCGCACCGGGTACCTTTTTTCAAAAGGTTACTCAAACTATGTTTTTGTCCTGCTCTTTCTCCTGTATATGTTCGATTACATTGACAGGATGGTAGTTACATCTATGTTTACCTCAATTGAGAGGGACTGGGGAATAACCCATACCCAGAGTGGGATGCTCGTATCGGCGGTTTACTGGGCCATAGTGCTGCTTACATTTCCAGTATCTATTCTGGTCGACCGCTGGAGCCGGACAAAGACTATCGGTGTAATGGCAATACTCTGGAGCCTTGCCACGGCGCTCTGTGCGCTGACAGGCAATTTCGTGCAGCTCTTCCTGGCCAGGATACTGATTGGTGTGGGGGAGGCGGGCTATGCTCCGGGCGGAAGTGCAATGATATCCGGGCTGTACCCGGTTGAAAAGCGGGCCAGGATGATGGGTATCTGGAACGCCTCAATTCCCCTTGGCTCTGCAATAGGAGTTTTGCTGGGCGGGATAATAGCAGTAAAGCTAGGGTGGAAGCATGCTTTCGGTATTGTCGCCCTCCCGGGTCTCATAATTGCAATTCTTTTCCTCTTTGTGAAGGACTACAAGACTGTTGATCTTTCATTTATCGACAAGAACAGCAATAAGGTGAAGATGGAAAGAAAAGATATGGTGAGGGAATTCGTTTCAAAACCTTCAGTGATCTTCACATATTTCGGGATGGCTGCAGTTGTTTTTGTCACAACCTCGATGCTCACCTGGCTTCCGACATATTTTGAAAAGGTAAGGGAAATACCACAGGCCAGGGCCGGCCAGATGGCGAGTGTTGTAATGCTGCTTGCCCTGATAGGGGCTCCTCTGGGAGGGCACCTTACCGACAGGTGGCAGAAGACAAGGAAGAATGCACGGATGATGTTTCCGGCTATTTCCATACTTTTTTCTGCAATTGTGCTTTTCATTGCCCTGACTTTCCTGAAAGGCGGAATTCAGTATGCTGTCCTTCTCGTATTCGGGATATCGATCCTTACGTTCATTTCAGGAGCAGCCGCAGTTACACAGGATGTCATACACCCCGGTCTGCGGGCGAGTTCCTATGCCATTGCCGTAGTTATCCAGAACCTGCTGGGGGCCTCAACGGCGCCGATAGTGATGGGAAAGATATACGACCTGTCAAACATCCAGACAGCCCTTGAAATACTGCCATTTGTGTTGCTTGTGGGTTCGCTGCTGTTCTGGCTGGGTTCCAAACATTATGTATCTGACATGGACAAGGTTGCCAAAATCAAGCTTGAGGCTGCCGCTTAGAAAAAGGGAATATTTCTATTGACAAGGCTGCAAAGATCAGGCCCGGGCTTGCTGAACAGATGCCGGAACTATTTCTTGCGTGAAGTTGTATAATTTACAAATTCAGCAAGCGAATCCCTGACGTCGGAGGGAGGATAGGCATAGAGGATCTGCAGTGCCTGGTCGCGGAACATATTCATTTTACCGACTGCATATTCTATTCCGCCCGATCCGGATACGAACCTTATTACCTCGTCAATCTGGCTGCGGCTCTTCTTTCGGCTCCGCACAATCGAAAGTATTCGCCGTCTCTCTGAAAAAGATGCTTTTTCAAGTGCATGTATAAGGGGAAGAGTTATCTTTTTCTCTTTTATGTCGTTGCCGGTAGCCTTGCCGGTAAGGCCGGTTCCTTCGTAATCGAGAATGTCGTCGCGGATCTGGAAAGCCATGCCTGTCATTTCACCCAGCTCCTTCATCCTAGCAACTGTTGCGGGATCGTCCGTGACAGATTTTGCTCCGCAGGCAGTGCATGCCGAAAGAAGAGCAGCGGTCTTGCTTTTTATTATCCTGAAGTAAACATCTTCGCTGATATTAAGCTTTCTTGCCTTCTGGAGCTGCAGAAGCTCTCCCTCGCTCATCGATTTAACTGCTTCGGAAACTATTTCAAGCATGTCGAAGCGCTTTTTTTCAACGCTTATAAGCATTCCCTTCGAAAGCATATAATCACCGACAAGAACTGCGATCTTCGAGTTCCAGAGAGCATTGATGGAGAGGGCTCCGCGTCTTTCGCCTGCATCATCCACCACATCGTCGTGTACAAGGGAGGCAGTGTGAAGCAGTTCTATGAATGTGGCTGCAACATAAGCAGATTCAGTTACATTGCCGTTGAGCCTGGCCGTCAGGAAAACCAGCAGGGGCCTCATCTGCTTGCCCTTGCGCCTGAGAATATAATTCAGTATTATATTCAGAAGGGGTATGTCGCTCCTCATGGTCCGGCTGAAATAGGCTTCAAAATCAGCCATTTCGCTCTCAACCGGTTTTTTGATTCTTTCGAGGACGGACATAGGAATTAATTTCGGTCAAATATACTAAAATCGATCATTACGGAGCATTAGATTGAATATCTTGTGATACGTATTGACTGATAGGCGACAGCTGCTGGCATTTGGAAAGTATCGTATCAACATATTTACATATATTTGTTCCTAAATGACTGAATGATGAATTCAAAGGAACTTAGTGCCGAAAGCATCGAAAAGGCCGCCGGAATGCTTAAGGCTATTGCCCACCCTGTCCGCATTGCAATTGTTGGGGCGCTTGAGGGGGGACAAAAACTTACAGTTACGGAAATACATAAGCTGCTCGGGATAGAGCAATCTGCAGCTTCGCATCATCTTGTGATACTGAAGGACAGGGGTGTTTTATGTTCGAAGCGGGAGGGAAAGAATACCTGGTATTACCTTAAACACGAGGAGCTGAAGACGATCCTGGCCAGCATTGCCGGTTGCTGCCAATAGCCTGCCGGTGATTTGTACCCGCGGTTTTAATCCCGCTTCCCGCTTTATCGAGAGTCTTTACAAGTCCCTGAACATTTTCTTCTGGAAAAGAATGATCGATATCACGCCGCAGGTTATTGCGGAATCGGCAATATTGAATACCGGCCTGAAAAAGACAAAAGTCTCTCCGGGCCTGTATGGTGACCATTCGGGCCAGTGAGTGTTAATTACAGGGAAATAAAACATGTCGACAACCCTTCCGTGCAGGAATGATGAATAGCCACCGCCGGGAGGAAAGAGAACTGCCGGCTGATGGTAGCTTTCACTGAAAATCATGCCATAGAAAGCGCTGTCGATAATATTGCCTATCGCCCCTGCCATGATGGCGCTAACTGCAAGGACAAGACCGATCCAGGCTCCCTTTTTTATAATTGAGTTAAGGAACCAGCCTATACCGAAGATCGCCACAATGCGGAAAATGCTGAGAATGAGCTTTCCGGGCTTTCCTCCCATTTCCATGCCGAAAGCCATTCCGTTGTTTTCGATGAAATGCAGCATACCCCAGTTCCCGAAAAGGGGGATCTCATCCCCGATGACCATTGTTGTCTTGATCCAGATCTTGAGCACCTGGTCTGCAACCAGGATGAGTATTATAAGAAATATTGCTTTTTTTCCGGCCGGCATAACCTTTTGTTCAATAGTTAAGTTGCGCAAAGTAATAAAAAAACATTTAGATACCTTTTTTACAATGATGAAATGGGAATGATTACTTTTTTTATATTGCGGCAAATTTCAGGGAAACGCAATGGATTCAAGAACGGCATTAGTATTCGGGGCAAGCGGACTTGTAGGCAGATGCATCATCTCGGAGCTTCTGGCATCCGACAGGTATTCGCGTGTCAGGGCATTTGTCAGAAAAACGGAAGGATTTGCTGAAAACGAAAAACTCACTGTAATCAAGACGGATTTCGGGAACCTGAATGATTGTTCGGAGCAGATAAGCGGTGATGATCTTTTCATTGCGCTCGGGACAACAATAAAAAAAGCAGGATCGGTTTCGGCAATGGAAGAGATTGACCGTGACCTTCCTGTCAGAATAGCCTCGATGGCTTCGGCAAACCGGGTAAGCAGGCTTTCTGTGGTTTCATCTACCGGCGCAGATGCCGGGTCGCGCAATTACTACCTCAGGATAAAAGGCGAAATGGAGCAATCGATAATGAAGCTGAATTTCAAAACAGTGGCTATAATGCGACCCTCCCTGCTCCTTGGAGAGAGGGATGAAAAGCGTTTTGGAGAAAACGCCGGTAAGGTTCTGATGAAGATTTTTGGCATCTTCCTGACAGGCAGTTTCAGGAAATTCAGGGCCATTGAGGCTCACGATGTTGCCCGCGCTATGATAAAGCTCCTTTCAGAGAGAAGCGGGAAAGAGTTCTTCGAATCGGATGAAATCCAGAAGATAGCAGATACTTATTAGCGCGATCCTGCCACAAAATGGTGCTCAGGGCCCGCCTGCCGCAATACAGCTATTCTCCTGCCACTGCAATCATGGCTCATAAAGGTCCGCAGGTCCCGTCCTGCCATCCGCAGTCCATTCTACTACGGAGCGGGGCAAACAACGTTAATCTTGTTGGAATCCCAGCAATACCACTTGTTTTCGAGGTAATCTGATGACCTCACCTGGCCGTTTTTAGTTACCGTATTCCATCTGATTTCTACATCGGAAAATTTTGTGCCGGTATAGTAGCGAACTAAAAAATATGCATCGAGATCAACTGAAAAGAGGCTGTATTCTATGTAGCTTGTTTTAAAAGGATCATTGTTTTTGATCCATGTGTATTTCACTTTTGTGATCTCATCGCCATTGCGTGTCCAATCCACCTGAAGGCAGGCCTGGGGTGCCTGGGCACTCTGGTAGAGTATCCACTGACCGCTGCTGCCATCGGTTTTTGAAGTGCCCTCAAACCAGAGGAAATCAGTGAATGCGCCATTCCCTGTTTTTGTTATGTACATCTTCCATATCACTTCCGTGGTTCCGATCTGCCCGGTAAGCCGTGCCGTATATGAAACGGATGCCGCTTCAAAGGTATAGCTCCACTGCCAGAGGTTATCGTCGATCCATTCAGGCGTCTGGCTGAAAGCCTTGTTGAAAGCCGTTACAGGCACAAAAAGGGTTGTATTTATTATTAATTTCCAGACTCCGGCAACAAGGGCTGCAAACTCGTAGGTGCTGTTCTCGGTTCCCTTTGGCAGATCAGCATAAGCCGACCCCTTCCCTGATGAAGCGAAGTTCGAGAAATCTATAACCATTGACCCGGCCGGCGGCAGCACGGGCGGATCTCCCTTGTCTTTCCTGCACCCCGACAGGACCGGTGCAATCAGAATTACGACAAAAACAAGTTTCAGAATCCTTTTCATAGCATTGTTTTTTTAAAAAACGGACAAGGCCGGTTAATATTATTCACTGGTACAACATCAGTGGCGCTTTAGTGGTTCAGGGCACAACAGGATAACACTACTTTATGATTAAAGTTCAGATAGCCCCGAGTGCTGCAGCCCCGATAAGAAACAGCATCAGTAAAATTCCGAATATATTTATCATAATGAAGGCACCCCTAATTTCATCCTCTTTCCTGAAGAGCATCCTGTAAAACAGTATTATGAATATTGAATTGAATATTGTTGTGGCAATGACAAGGGGAAGGGCAAGATCGGCAATAAGGCTTAAAAACAGTGCAAGGAATGCAGTTGATATCAGCACCCAGATGAAAACCATTATCCTGATAGCGGCCTGCGACATGAAGGATGACAAAGATGCGAACCCCGCCTCTTCATATTCATTCCCATACTTAATCAAAAGCAGCCAGAAATGAGGCAGCTGCCATAGGAACATGAACAGGGCAAAGGCTGCAATCACAGGATCAGTGACCTTTCCCCCGGCTGAAGCGTAGCCGATCAGGGGAGGTATCGCCCCAACCAGGGCCCCGGGGATTATCGCAAGGACACTTATTTTCTTGAGCGAAGTGTAGACGCCGTTATAAAGAATTACGTTGACAAGCCCCAGGAACAGTGGAACAATCCCTGCGAGTGACAGGACAAGCGATCCGGAAGCGACAAGAATGACAGATATCAGAAGCGCGGAGCGGGGATTCATTGATCCTGAAGGGAGAGGCCTGCCGGAGGTCCTGCCCATCCTGCCGTCAGGCTTCCTTTCTGTATACTGGTTGAGGGCTGCCGCACCTGATGAAAGAATAAATACGCCGGCAGCAGCATATGCAAGCGTAGCATCGGGAGACCTGCCTGCAAGGAAATATCCTGTGACTGCCGAAAAAGCAACTGCCGCGGAGAGCCTGTATTTTGTCAGCGAGGCCAGCGTCGTGAGACGAAAAGCCATTTCAGTTTCCTCCCGTTAAGGTCTTAAGGTAATCTGTGATAATTACAAGCTGTTCTGCTGTAACCACATCCGTATAGGACTGCATCAGCCCCCGTGCATAGCCTTCAACAAGCTGATCATTCGGATCATAAATGCTGTGTTCTATATACTTTTCATCAGCCGTGACACTTATTGTTCCCTCTTTTGTGACAACTCTTCTTTCCGAGCCGAAGAGGCCCAGGAAGGAGGGTCCGACAAGCTTTGTGCCATCAAGTGAGTGACAGGCTATGCAGCCGGTATTCCTCAGCAGCAGGTAGCCGTCGGGTTCAGGCACCGATGAGGTCTCCTTTGACTCGGCAAACCAGCTATCATAATCACCCTGTTCGAGTATCTTTGCCTTTGCAAGCATTGAAGAATGCAGAAGCCCGCAATATTCTGTACAGAGTATCTCGTATTCACCCACTGTTGTGGGTATGAACCAGAGAAATGTTTCATAGCCGGGGATAACGTCTTCCTTTACCCTGAAAGCTGGAATAAAGAGACTGTGGTTGACATCTTCCGATTTAAGATTAATCCTCACGGCCTTGTTTACCGGAAGAACAAGGTCCTGTGTCCTGATGCCGTTGCCATAGTCAAATTCCCATTCCCACATTCTTCCGATAGCTGTAACGACCATAGCATCGGCAGGAGCCTTTCGCATTGGCGCGAATCCACGCCAGCCGTAGATGAACATTACCATTACTATTGCCAGCGGGATAACAGTCCAGATCAGCTCCAGGGTGTTGCTGCCGGAAAACTGTCGTGCGGGGACGCCCTTCTTTCGGTTGAATTTTATTACCGAGTAGATCATGAAGGCAGTGATGCCTACTATGAAGAATCCGGCGATGGAAAAAATAATAATGAAAGTTTTGTCAACCGCCTCAGCCAGATTTGATGCTCCTGTTGTAAACATGGTGTTTGTATGTTTTTACCTTAATAAGTAGTCGATGAACGTAATAATAATTACAAGCGCATACAAAACGAAAACTCCTGCGATTGCCAGCTTGAGGAATAAGCTTTCGAACTTCACGTGCATGAAGTTAAGGATGACAGTGGCAACCTTTATGCTTGCAATAAGCAAGGCTACAGCAACTGTAAGAGCCCCGAAATGGAATCCTGCAATAAAGACAGAAATGAATGTCAGTGCCAGGAGGGCTATAAGGACAATTGAATGCGACTGGTAGCTTGTAACGTGAACTTCTTCGTTTTTCATGTATTGTGTATGATTTCAGGTTATCAGGTAGAGAAGAGGGAAGAGGAAAATCCATATCAGGTCGACAAGATGCCAGTATAGGCCGCTGTTTTCAAGCAACAGGTACTGCGTGCTGTTTACACTCCCGGCTTTTATCTTGAAAATGTTGATTGAAAGAAGCACCATGCCTACGAGCACGTGAAGGGCGTGCAGCCCTGTCATCATATAGTACAGTCCGAAAAAGAGCAGCTCTCCCCTCTCCATGTTCCTTAGTACTTCCGAGCCTGGTATGATTTTAAAATGGAACTTGTGCGACCACTCAAAATATTTGTTCACCATGAAAAGGGCGGCAAGCAGGATAGTTATGAGTACCAGGAGTAAAGCCAGGTTCTTGTTGCCCTTCTGGATTGCAGTTATCGACATTGCCACTGTCATACTGCTTACAAGAAGGACAATCGTGTTGAGCGTACCGATAAAGGTGTTAAGCTCTTCCGCCGCGGTATGGAAATCGGCAG
>JALOMK010000062.1 GCA_025455505.1 Bacteroidales bacterium | reverse complement strand
TGGATGGAAGCTTAATTACGGAGGCATAGCTCTTATGTGGAGAGGTGGCTGTATAATTCGTTCGGTTTTCCTTGGCAAGATAAAAGAGGCCTTTGAGAATAATCCTTCTATTACCAACCTCATGCTCGATCCCTATTTCAGAGAAAAAATGGACAGGGCCCAGGCCGGGTGGAGAAATGTAGTGGCTGAAACTGTAAGGAATGGGATTCCGGTGCCCGCAATCGCATCAGCCCTTGGATATTTCGACGGTTACCGCTGTGAGAAACTTCCTGCAAACCTGCTCCAGGCCCAGCGTGATTACTTCGGTGCACACACCTATGAACGTACCGACAGGCCCAGGGGAGAGTTCTTCCATACAAACTGGACAGGAAGGGGCGGAACAACAGCATCATCAACTTATAATGTTTAATAAAACCAATCCAACAGCCATGTCAGAAACCAAATCATTCGGAAACTACCGCTGGACGGTCTGTGCGCTTATTTTCTTTGCGACAACCGTCAACTACCTCGACAGGCAGGTGATAGGCATACTTAAGCCTATGCTCGAGTCAGACCTTGGTATCGGGGAAAAAGCCTATTCACACATCATTATGGCCTTCCAGCTATCTTACGCCTTCGGGATGCTCATTGCCGGAAAACTCATCGACAAATACGGGACAAAGATTGGTTATGGATTTTCAGTTCTTCTCTGGAGCATTGCTGCAATGGGTCATGCCCTGGCAAAAGGGACACTCAGCTTCGGTTTCTGGAGGGCATTTCTCGGTGTAAGCGAGGCAGGAAACTTCCCGGCAGCAATTAAGACAGTTGCGGAATGGTTCCCCAAGCGTGAAAGGGCTCTGGCTACAGGCATATTCAATTCCGGAACGAATGTAGGAGCCATAATTGCACCTCTTGCAGTTCCGGCTATGGCTGTTGCATGGGGATGGCAATCAGCTTTCATAATTACCGGTGCAATAGGTTTCATCTGGCTTATACTGTGGTTCTATTACTATGAGATTCCCCAGAAACAGAAAAAACTGTCTGCTGCGGAGCTTGCATACATAAACAGTGACACCGAGGAAAAAGAGGAACCACAGCAGGAAGTCCAGTGGCTAAGCCTTCTGAAATACAGGCAGACATGGCTGTTTTTCATCGGGAAGGGTCTGACTGACCCGATATGGTGGTTCTACCTATTCTGGATCCCGGGATGGCTCGCACAGGTGAGAGGAACCGGTCTCGATATCAAATCGTTCGGACTGCCGCTGGCTTTCATATATACTGCAACAACAGTGGGAAGCATCGGAGGAGGATGGGCATCTTCATACCTGATAAAGAAAGGAATGTCGCCTTTCAGGGCCAGGAAAATTACTATGCTGGTATTTGCACTTCTCGTCACCCCGATAGTCTTTGCCCAGTCACCGGCACTCAGCACCTGGGGAGCAGTCTGTCTGATAGCCCTCGCCGCTTCATCACACCAGGCCTGGTCTGCAAATATCTTCACAACTGTATCGGATGCTTTCCCGAAACGGGCAGTCAGTTCAGTGACGGGAATCGGGGGAATGGCAGGAGCAGTAGGTGGTGCATTCATTTCATACATTGCAGGTTTCATACTCGATTTCTACAAGAAACAGGGCCATATCGAGACCGGCTATGTTGTTATGTTTGCTATTGCAGGCAGCATGTACATCCTTGCCTGGTCAATAATGGCAGTATTTGCACCGAAGAACAAAAAAGTTATTCTTGACTAGCAGGTGCATTGAAACAGAAATCGCAGGATAAGGCAAGAATTAAGGATATTGCCAGGCTGGCTGGCGTATCGATAGGCACTGTTGACAGGGTGATACATAACCGTGGTGAAGTAGCCGAGAAGACACTTCAGAGGGTGAAAAAGATCCTTGAGGATACAAATTATTCGCCCAATGTTATGGCCCAGGTACTTAAATCGAGGAAGAATTACAGTTTTGTTTCTCTTCTTCCTGATCCTGCGGATGACAATACATACTGGAAAAAGCATCCGTTAGGGATAGAGAGAGCCCTGGAAGAGCTGCAACCCTTTCCTGTGAAACTTGCCACTTTGACTTTCAACATGCAGAGCGAAAAGGATTTCCAGTCGAAAGCGGAGTCTGTTATTGCCCTTAAACCCGACGGAGTTATCCTTGCTCCCATCTTTAAAGATGAATCAACAACCTTTGCAAAAAAGCTGGCTGCAGAAGAAATTCCTCTTGTCTTTATCGACGGCTTTATCGAAAATGCACCCTTCCTTGCCTATATTGGTGAAAACATCTTCAGGAGCGGTCGCGTTGCAGGTGAACTCCTCGATCTGCTCACCCCCCCTTCCAGGGACATACTTATAGTTTCAATTGCACGGAACATAAAGAACGTTCACCACCTGGAGGCACGAACCCAGGGCTGCCTGAGCTATTTCAACGGAAATTGCAGGAACCTTGGCAAAAGGATCACACTCAGGATTCCTGATCCCTCTTCACAGAGCATTTCAAAGGCTATGGATGGAGCCCTCAGGGAACATCCCTCAATATCAACTGTATTTCTCACAGGTTCAAGGACTTACCTGCTTGCCAGGTACCTTGAAACCAGGGGCATAAGCGATCTTCAGCTTGTCGGGTATGACCTTATTGAAGAGAACATAGACCTGTTGAGAAAGGGTATTGCGAAGTTTCTGATTAACCAGCGGCCTGATGAACAGACATTCAAGGCAGTAAAGAAACTTTTCGAGTACCTGTCCATGCGTAAAGTTCCGGATAAGATGGAATACCTTCCAATAGATATTGTATGCTCTGAAAACATAGATTTTTATATATAAAATACTGAAATGAAGCAACTAGGCAAATACTCAATAGGAATGGGTGACAGGTTCGGTCACCAGGCGTCATACCAGCTGGCAGCAATTCTTAAAGCTGCTGAAAAAGGAATCGAAATCACTCCAGTCTGGAATAAGTCGAACCGGGAACATACAACTATCGGAACACAGCCCTGGGATGTAAGAATTGAGGCTGATGCCGCTGTAAAAAAAGCAGCTTTCAGGAAGCCCTATTTCGTCGATGCCGATCATATTAACTTCGACACAGTAGACAGGTTCATTGAAAGCTCCGACTTCTTTACAATTGACGTTGCCTCCTTTATAGGTACAAAGGCTGATGACAAACACCTGTCCGATTTTATCACCAGGGCTGAAAAATATACCGGCTCATTTAAGCCGGAGGGTTTGCATCTTGAACTGACATCAGACGGTGCGCAACTGCAGTCAATAGCGGAAAAATACCTGTTTGCCGCAAGAAAGGCAGGCGAAATATACAGGAAGATCGAAACTATTAAAGGCAGGGATACCTTTATTACAGAGGTCTCAATGGATGAAGTTGCATTCCCCCAGACCCCTGTTGAATTGCTTTTCATTCTCAAAATGCTTGCTGATGAGAAAGTCCCGCTTCAGACAATAGCCCCCAAGTTCTCAGGCAGATTCAACAAAGGAGTGGATTACGTCGGTGATCCCTTACGGTTTGCAGAGGAGTTCGAGGCCGACCTTCTTGTAATAGATTTTGCAGTCAGGGAATTTGGCATGTCTCCCGGTCTTAAAATGAGCGTCCACTCCGGTTCCGACAAATTTGCAATTTATCCGCATATCGGACGTATCATCCGGAAGCACGACAAGGGGCTCCATCTCAAGACTGCCGGCACTACATGGCTCGAGGAAGTGATCGGCCTTGCTATGTCAGGCGGCAAAGCCCTCGCCTTTGCAAAGGACATATACATCCATTCGCTCGATGACATTGAAGCCTTATGTGCCCCGTACGCTGATGTAATTGACATTAATATATCGCGGCTTCCATCAGCTGATGCCGTTTCAAAATGGTCTCCTGAAGAATTTGCAGGGGCACTCCGGCACATTAAGGAAAACAGGCATTATAATCCCGACATGAGGCAACTCATACATGTGGCTTATAAACTTGCTGCAAAAAACATTGATGAATATTCGGCATTGCTGGCAGAGAACGAAAGCATTGTCGGACGCTGCGTGTTTGAAAACATGTACGACAGGCACATAAGCCGCTTGTTCGGGATTTGATATCTGCTAACGGTCCAGTTCAATTGCTGCCAGTATGAAGGGTGCCACTCCCTTTGTATCGTTGACAATCCTTTTTTCGTTCACATAGTATTCATAGGAACCGTCACGGTAAGGATTGCCTCCGAGTCCGCATCCCCCGCAGATGTTCCTGAATTCGATCATACCCCTGGCATCAATTGTTATAAGCTCCTTTACTATTCCGTCGAATGCTTCTTCGGCAATTTTCCGGTATGAAGGATCAAGGTAGCCCTTCCGGGCTCCCAGGGCAAATACGTAAGCATACATTGCCGACCCGGATCCCTCGAGGTAGTTTCCTTGCCTCCCGCCCTGGTTCAGAACCTGGTACCAGATACCGCTCTGCGGATCCCTCACTTTCACCAGAGCATTGCAGCAATTGCGGAGAATCCCTATAAGAGCAGCCCTGTCGGGATGATCGGCCGGAAGGTATTCAAGAATGTCAGTTATCGCCATGATATACCAGCCCATGGCCCGGCTCCATGGATACAATGATTTTCCTGTCAGTGGGTCACACCACTTCTGGGTCCTGCTTTCATCCCATGCATGCATCAGAAGACCGCTCGAAGGATCAAGAGTCTTCTCGTATATCATCTTTGTCTGAGCTGTCGCAACGTCATACCATTCAGGTGCATTGAATGCGGCAGCGTACTGCACCATATAAGTGGAGGCCATGAATATGCCATCGAGCCACATCTGCCACGGGTATATTTTCTTATGCCAGTAGCCACCGGAATTTGTTTTGGGATGTGTCCTCAGCTGTTCGATGAATCCGTCCATTGCCTCCCTGTACCCCGGCCCGGGATCCCTTTTATAAAGTGTAAGAATGTTACGGCCTGGCAGAATGCGGTCAAGATTATACTCTGACATCCTGTAGTCAATGACACTTCCATCGGGCCGGACGAAATAGTCAACCCAGGCTTTCATATAGTCTGAGTATTTCCTGTCGATGGTTCCGAGCCTGTCAACAGCCATTCCAAGCAGTGCTACATCATAGGCCCATTTAGGTTTCCTGTCGACATAGTAAATAAGGCTGTCGGATGTTGCCAGCACTGTATTTGCCATTTTCAGCGACCACTTGCCGGGTTCCTTTACGGGATCTGCTGCATGAGCAGGACCAGCTTCTGCGCATACAAGGGAGGTCAGGATAAGTAAACCTATTGCATTCATGAGAGGCATAATACTTGTCTAATTAAGGGTGAGCTTACCTGTTAAATTTGCAGGCTTTGTCTGGTGAATATCGAAGACAATAACTTCATTGAGTCCATCCTTGAGGAATGAAGCGGGGCAGTAAAGTCTTGTCTGGGGGCCGATATTCCAGTAACGCCCCAGGTTATTGCCATTCACCCATATTACTCCCTTGGTGTATCCTGAGAGGTCAAAGAATGTATCGGCCGGCACCAGTCCTGCTGCTTTTGATATCACAAAATTACCCCTGAAGAACTGGCCCGGCTTGGCAGGATTTCTTCCCGAGGATCTCAGGTTGTAAACAAACTTCCTGTCCATTGGGAAATTATAAACTTTCCAGTTCATGAGGGTCATGCCGTTAAGCGTCACCCTTTCTGTGATCCCTTTCCTGTCGATAAGATGCTGAGCAAAATTTATCCGTCCCATTGCCTCAACGAATATTTCAAGTACCGGATTCGGGACATCAGATGCAGGGAGTTCAATTGTATTAATCCCTTCTCTCCTGTCGAGCCTGCCAACGTAATTACCATTCAGGAAAACAGTAGCATAATCATGAATATTTGTCACTGTGAGCCTGCCCTTCTTGTGGCCTATCAGCTCGGTCCTGTAGAGAATGAAGCCATAATCCTGGCCGTATGACTCGAAAGTACCAGGCTGAACAGAGCTTACTGGCTGCGGAAGGTTATCCCAGATGCTTGTGAAAGGCTGCATTGGCAGCAGGGAAACCTCAAATGATGGCATTGGGGCAGGCACTGAAGGCAGCTTTTTTCCCTTCGGAAGGTAGGATCCGATAAGTTTCCTGAGTGCATAGTATTTGGGCGTTGCATTTCCCTGTTCATCAATGGGGGCGTCATAGTCGTAGCTTGTGATATCGGGTTCATACCCCTTTCCTCCTGAATTCGCCCCTGCAGTGAATCCGAAGTTTGTGCCGCCGTGTATAACATACAGGTTGAATGATTTTTTATTATCCATAAGGAACTTCACTTCCTTAAGCAACTCCGTAGTATCAGGCCTGGCCCACTTTTCACCCCAGTGCGTGAGCCACCCGGGGTATGTCTCGCTGCTGAAAACAGGCACTCCGGGATTCATTTTTGCAGCCAGTTCCCAGTGTTCGGGTGAGCTGCCCGAATCAAGGCCAACCGCGCGTCCGGGCAAGGATCCTGCCTCGAGCATATATGCAGTGGGGCCATCCCCTGTGAATGTCGGAACATCTATTCCGGCATTCTTCCATATCTCCCTGAGCCTGAACAAATAGTTCCTGTCATTCCCGTAGCTTCCGTATTCATTCTCAATCTGTATCATGAGCAGGTTCCCCCCTTTTGTAACCATGAATGGTTTCAGTTCCTCTCCCAGCCGTACCATATACCTTTCGGCGGCTGCCATATACCTCGGGTCCATGCATCTCAGCCTGATATCAGGTATTCTGAGTAGATAGGGCGGAATACCGCCGAGTTCCCATTCAGCGCAGACATAAGGACCGGGCCTAACAATAAGCCAAAGGTCTTCTTCAGCAACTATACTGAAGAATTCCTTCAGGTTCCTGTTGCCCGATTCAAAATCGAACATTCCCTCCTGCTGTTCATGATAGTTCCAGAAGATGTAAGCAGAAATTGTGTTACATCCCATTGCCTTTGCCATCTGAACCCTGTGCCTCCAGTATTCCGCCGGTATGCGCGCAGGGTGCATTTCACCGCTTATGATCTGTAAAGGTTCACCGTCGAGCAGGAAATCGGTGGTTCCGAGTTCAAAGCTATGCGCCGGGCCTTTTTTCTGCCCATAGGAAGGCAGGAACAGGAGACCAATAAGTAGCAGGCTGTTTATAATTCTGAATATCATAACTTCTATATTTTAAATGTAACTAAAGTTAAATATAAAGTATCAGTCAATAAAATCATCTAATGACGACAACTTTCAGTTTCCTGCTCTGCTTTCCACTTCTGACAGTGAGGATGTATACCCCCTGACTTGCCTTGAACCTTCTCAGGTCAATCACGGATTCACGGCCTGTTTCTATCCTTCCTGTTATCCTGCCGCTCATATCCGACAGTATCATTTCATAAGTTCTGTCAGGTTCAAAGGAATTGATTTCAACGCGTATTATGCCTGTGGTTGGGTTCGGATACAGGGAAACGTCAAGTTCATTCTCCTCAAGCTCATTATCGTCTCCCAGGATGTTGTCGGAGAAGGGATTTCCACCTTTCGCGAAGGAACTTACCCAGTACGTATAGTCGGAAGGATCGCCACCTGGATCATTTTCCGCAGATGCAAGTGAATTGCCCTCTCCATCAGCCTCTGAGGGCCAGGGTGCTGTTATTCCGTAGGTAAGCCTGATGACTTCCCTGTTATCCATTCCGCTCACAAGGATCTCTTCTCCTTCGTTTGCGAGGTTGCCTCTGAAATTACCTGAAGCTTTCATACCGTAGTAGTCAAAGAACCGGGAAGGTTTTGAGGCTGCAACAAAGAATGCGCCTGGAGGCAAAAGGTAGGAGAGCGGAAATGTATAAGTTACCGCTGAATCAATCTTCAGGCCTGAAAGATCAACTGCATCAGTGCCCGTATTCTTGAACTCGAGGAATTCAAGGTCCTTTCCCTTAATGGTGTCAGAGCCCTGTATATAGTCCTCGGGATGATACTGAATCTCCGTGATCTTCAGGCCTGAATAGTTGGCATTGCCGGTATAAAGCCTTGCCTCGGAGATGGCGCTCCAGCTGCCCTTTTCAAGCACTCGTGCACGGATGACTGCAGGTCCGCGAAAATTAATTTTTGCACTCGAATTTACGAATATGGCAGAAGGATTCAGGGTGCCCCCGGATGACCTGGGATCGCTCCCGTCGACAGTATAATAAACCGATCCCGCAGAGTTGGGATTAGATATTGCGACACCTGCGGAGGTGCCAATATTTATATCATCATTATTGACAGTTACCCCGTCAACAGCGATCACAGGGGCATCAAGACCGGGATACAAGCCTTCGGCGCGCAGTTGTCCAATAACAATTTCAGGCCTGTACCTTACGTAAACATCACGTATCTTGTTAATCTCTCCAAACCAGTTGCCATTGCGGGTGTAGGGAGCCGCTCCGGGCCGCTTCGCGTCTCCCCAGCGTGCTGACTCGGAAATTATGGCAAGGTCAACTTCATTTACGCGCTTGCTTATCCTTTCACGGGCCTTTTCCTCCGTGAAAACCCCTCCGGGCCTGAAATGATTATATGCCCTGTTCTGAAAGCGGGAAACATACTCCTTGTTCGAAGTAAGCTTATAATGAAGCCACTGCGGATGGAAAGAGGAAATACCGCTCACCTCCATCTTAAGGTTATCAGTGCGTGACGCTATGTTCACTCGATTCTCTGAGAGACCGATTCCCGGGGAATTGGCATCACTGAAGAGTGAGTGCTCGGCATCGTGTGTAAAGAAGATGAAACCTTTGGAACGATCGTTCCTGTTATCGATTGCATAAAAATTGTTTGCCTTCTTGTTGCTCATGAATACGGCCGTGGGAGAGTCTATGTTTCCCGTGTAAAAAATCACAAGCATGAAATCAATAAGATTGTCGATATCAACTAAGATTTCACCCCCGCGGTAGGGATTTCCATTTGCGTCCCTGCCTTCAAGAGCATTGTATGATGCTTCGGTTGAAAACCCATCTGAGCACATATCCAGCAGCTTTTGCCAGGAATCGAGATTGCCGTCGGTAGCTTCCACCTGGTAACCTGCTTCAACATCAACCTTCACTACGTCATAATCTTCGGAATCATCACCAAAATATGACTCTGCAAAACGTGCCTCCGCTCTTTCCTGCGACATGTAAAGTCCCCAGTACATCCCGTTCAGGTACAGG
>JALOMK010000350.1 GCA_025455505.1 Bacteroidales bacterium | reverse complement strand
GTTACGGTCACAGCTGCCTTCTCAGCTTTTTTAGCTGCCGGAGCTTCAGAAAGCTCAACTGCCGCTTCCTGTTTAGTTCTTTGCTCAACAATTTTCAGAATGTCATCGCGGGTGATCCTTCCGTCCATGCCGCTTCCGCTCATCCTGTCAAGATCGGCATAACTTATGCCTTCACTGGCGGCGATGCTCCTTACAAGCGGGGAAATGAATTTCCCTGAAGGGGTCCTGCTTTTCATTACTGCGGCAGCTTCGCCTTCATTTTTCCTTTCCTGCCTGACCTCAAGCACGACTTCCCTTATCCGGTTTACCTCGGCTTCAACTTTTTCGGTGGTCCCTGCATCCGGTTTTGCGTCGGTCTCAATCACTGCCAGGATTTCACCCACCCTGGGGACCGAGCCTTCACGGGCAACGATCTTAAGAACCGTACCTGCCGCCGGTGAAGGAATCTCTGAATCCACCTTGTCAGTGGCCACTTCCACAATAGGGTCATCCTCCTTTACTACCGATCCTTCTTTCACGAGCCATTTGGTGACAGTGGCTTCTATTACGCCTTCACCCATTGCAGGCAGAAGTATGTTCTGTTGTGCCATTTTACAATTCTTTTATTAAGGTCCTGTTTCCGGCTGTTACATTGTTGCTGAACAGGGATGCCGGGTGAAAAGTACCAACTAACTAATTTATGAATAAGTTTTGTAATGATGTAACAATCAGAACATGAAAAAGTTTTTTGTTCTGAGCCTGACAAAGCGGCCCAGGAGTGCTGCACTTTCACGAATGTAAACTGCAGCCTGAAGGGGAACGGCAATATGCCTGTACTTCCCATCTGCCGATCTCTTCCTGATAAAGATCCTCATGGCATCATAGAATGTATGAATGTCAGCATAGCCATTCCTTTGCGTACTCTTTCCCTTGTAGTGAATAATTGTAAGGGCTGGCAGGTAAAAATTCAGGTATCCTGCTTTAATTATTCTGAAGCTGAGGTCTATGTCCTCTCCATACATGAAGAAATCCTCGTCGAGCAGCCCGGTTCTTTCAAGAACCTCTGCCCTGATGAACATGAATGCCCCGGTGAGAACCTCAACGCTTGCCGGTTCTTGATTATCAGTCTCAGGGCCATAGTAGGAGTTAAGAGTTTTAACCCCCGGGAAGAGTCCGGATAATCCGCTAAGCTTAAAAAATGAACCAAGAGGCGTAGGGAAGGATCTTTTTGATTCCTTCAGGAAACAACCGTCTCCGTCGATCATTCGCACTCCGGCGGCACCTGCTCCGGGGGTGGCCTCCATGAATGAAAGGCACTCTTTTAATGTGGTATCACCTATGCAAGTGTCCGGGTTTAAGATAAGTATGAACCGCCCCGCTGATGCCCTGATTCCCTTGTTGCAACCTGCGGCAAACCCGGTGTTTGATACATTCCTGATCAGGATTGCCCAGGGGAAAAGCAAGGAAACCGTTTCACAGGTGTTGTCAGCAGAATTGTTGTCAACTATAATTGTTTCGCAGGACAGCCCGGCCGATGCCTTTCTTACGGCTTCAAGGCACTGCCCTATGTAAGCCGCCGAATTGTAGCTGACAATTATTACGGAAATATCCATCAGGGGTTATTTTGATTCAATCTCCTCCCTGATTACTTCAGCAAGCCGCTGAACTCCTGTCTCGATCTGCTCCTCATTGGAGAATGAAAAATTTATCCTCATTGTGTTGCGGCCAGTGTCATTGCAGAAGAAAGTGGAGCCTGTAACAAATGCAACATTCCTTTCGATTGCCTTGTTGAAGACATCATTGGCGTCAATGTTTCCAGGGAGAGTTACAAAAAGAAACAGCCCTCCCTGGGGTTCAGTCCACCGGACTCCTTCAGGCATGTATTTCCTGAAGCAGCTGACCATGTGAGTCCTTCTCTCCCTGTAAAGTGCAATTGTCTTTTCAAGGTTTTTCTCAAGCAAGCCCTTCTGCATGTATCTCGCTATGACCTTCTGAACAAATGTTGACGTGCAAATATCGGCAGTCTGTTTTGCCATCACTATTTTGTCGATGATCAGGGGATGGCCGATTATCCAGCCTACCCTGAAACCGGGTGCAAGGATCTTCGAGAATGAACAAAGTGTTATCACCCTTCCTGAAGGATCCATTTCCTGCATGAGTTTCTGAGGCTCTCCCTCAAAGCGGACCTCCCTGTAAGGACTGTCCTCAATTATGAGTATGTCGTATTTTTTGGCTATCTGTATTATTTTTTCCCTCCTGTTGTCGGGCAGCGTGATCCCTGCAGGATTCTGAAAATCAGGGATAAGGTAAAGAAGTTTTATTCTTCTTCCGAGTTCCCGGAGCCTTATTATTGTTTCCTCAAGTTCATCTGTCTTCATCCCCTGTTCGTCGAGGGTAATGCCTTTCAGTTTCGCACCGTAAACTGTGAATGCATTGAGACCGCCCAGGTATGAAGGCAATCCGCACAATACATAATCCTCAGGATCGAGAAAGACTTTTGCTATGAGGTCAATAGCCTGTTGCGAGCCCGTTACAATAATAAGGTTTTCTGTTGTCAGTTTAAGGCCCTGCCTGTTATGGCGCTCCACCAGCAGCTTCCTGAGAAGCGGATCGCCCTCGGTGGTACCGTATTGCAGGCCATCGGGTCCGTTATTCTCTATTATTTCCAGGACTACATCCTTGAGGTCATCAACCGGGAATGATTCAGGGGCAGGCAGCCCGCCGGCAAAAGATATCATTCCGGGTTTCTGAAGATGCTTGAGTATTTCCCTGATTGCCGATCTTTTCATTCTCTTGCCGGCGTTCGACAGGTAGTGATTTATTGATTTTATCATTGCTGGTATGGATTTCTGTTGTTAATTGCGCGGCCCAGGGTTATCTCATCAGTATATTCAAGCTCATCACCCACGGCAACACCCCTGGCAAGTGTCGATAAGAGTACCTTGTACCTGCTCAGTCTCCTGAACAGGTAGAAATTTGTCGTATCGCCTTCCATTGTTGTG
>JALOMK010000061.1 GCA_025455505.1 Bacteroidales bacterium | reverse complement strand
GGGAGCCATAATGAATTCATGCAATGCATATTTTTGCCAGGCTTTCCGGCGTATTCTCGAGAACAACAGGTATAGCTCTGTCTCAGAGGCCTTTGAAAAATGGAAGACTTACCTGTCAGAATTCGGCTTCGGAAGCAAACTGGGTTCAGACTTCATGAACGAACTTCCAGGATTTGTCCCGGCAGGGAGCTACTAGGGCAGGGGGAGATAGGCACAACACCGCTGCAGATGGCCAACATGACAGCAGCCATAGCAAACCGGGGCTATTTTTATACCCCTCATATAGTTAAGGCAATAGGCGGTAAGCCTGTTACAGATGCCAGGTTCACAGAAAAAAATTCAATAAGCATCAGCCGCGAGAATTTTGAGGAGGTCATTGCCGGAATGGAACAGGCTGTGAACGGAGGCGCCGGAGCAACCGCCAGGGTGGCGGCAAACAAGGACATTATTATCTGCGGAAAAACAGGAACGGCCCAGAACCCTCACGGAAAGGACCATTCGGTATTCGTTGCCTTTGCACCCAGGGACAATCCAAAAATTGCAATAGCGGTATATGTAGAGAATGCCGGTTTCGGGGCTACCTATGCTGCCCCCATTGCAAGCCTGATGATAGAGAAATACATTAAAGGCAAGGTAGAGAATACGGCCCTCGAAGCGAGGATGCTCGAGCTAAATCTAATGCAACAGTGAACAAGAACCAGAATATATGGGCACATATCGACAAGGTCACAGTTGTGATCTTTGTCCTGATGGTAGGCCTTGGCTGGCTGAATATCTATGCAGCTGTATTCAACGAGGAGAGATCGGGAATTTTCGACATGTCGCAGCGTTATGGTAAACAGTTTGTCTGGATAATTGCAACATTCATCCTCGCCATTCTCGTACTTAGCGTCGACAGCAGGTTTTACTCATTCTTCGCCTGGATTATCTACGGAGCTGTAATGCTTCTTCTTGCCGGGGTTCTCGTCCTGGGCAACGAGATAAACGGTGCAAAGTCGTGGTATGCGCTTGGTGAATTCAGCCTGCAGCCCTCGGAATTTGCCAAATTTGCGACAGCCCTTGCCCTGGCCGCCTACCTTAGCGGCAGCAGGCACGACCTCACAAAGCCTCTGCCCCTGTTCACAGCGTCTGCAATCATAATACTCCCTGTAATTTTCATTGTATTGCAACCTGATATGGGCTCAGCACTTGTCTTCTTTTCACTTTACCTTGTCCTCTTCAGGGAAGGGATGAGTGCTTATATTTTTGTGTCGGGACTGCTGGCAGTGGCTCTTTTCGTCCTGACCCTGCTGTGGAACAATCTCATTGTCGTTCTCGCCCTTGTCCTTATTGCAGCAATTATTATATGGTATATTTCAAGGAAGTTGTCAGTTGCCTCTTTTGCTCTTGGGATTGTGACTGCAATAGGTGGCATCCTGTATCTTGCCGACAGATTCCTGATTAAGTCGCTTGGCCCTGAACTTGTTGCAATGATGGCTGTATTGCTTTCAGGTCTTCCATTTATTTATTACGTGTTTATGAGGAGGGCCAATAACCTGGTTGTGGTTTTCCTTTTCCTTGTGGGATCGGTGCTTTACGTGAATACTGTGGATTATGGTTTCAACCATCTTTTGAAGGAACACCAGAGGGAAAGGATAAACATCACCCTCGGATTCGAATCAGATCCTCACGGCAAAGGATATAATGTGAACCAGTCTATAATTTCAATTGGTTCAGGAGGTTTTTCAGGCAAGGGCTATCTGCAGGGGACCCAGACAAAATTCAAGTTTGTACCGGAGCAAAGTACCGATTTTATCTTCTGTACCGTAGGAGAAGAATGGGGTTTTCTCGGATCTCTCACAGTTACTGGCCTTTATGTTTTCCTGCTTCTCCGGCTTCTTAAAATGGCCGAGCGACAAAAGGCAGTGTTCTCGAGGATTTACGGTTATGGGGTGTTTTCAATACTTTTTGTTCATTTCTTCATAAATATAGGAATGGCAATCGGTCTTGTTCCGGTCATCGGGATACCCCTGCCCTTCTTTTCATACGGAGGCAGCTCCCTGTGGGGATTCACGGTGCTTTTGTTTATTTTTCTCAGGCTCGATGCAAGCAGGACCGAATACCTGATATAATCAGAAAGGCATTGTTATCCTGTGCGAGATCTCAATGCCGAAATCCTTTTCAACATAGTCAATAAGCTGCGGAAAGAACTCCATGAAATCGTCCTGGAGGGAATAATAATTCCTTTTGAGGGTCCTGATTGCAAACCTGGTCTCATTTGGCAGCGACGATCTATTGCTCAGTGTGTTAAGCACATGTTTTATGCCGCCGACTGTCTGGTAGGTTTCGTGATATTTCCTAGAGAAGAAGATTTTGCTCCTGTGCACAACAGGGTGGCTGTCGGTAAAAGCATCGATATGACGGTGGAGTATAATGCCCTTCCTGACAAGTTCCGGGTACTTGAGATAATCACGCCCTTTCACATAGTCGCCTATGTAGTTCCCGATGATTATTTTCTCAGAATCACCGGACAGGTAGATATGTGCAAGTACATTCATGAAGCTACATAATACTACAAAAAAATGTCATAGGGCCGTCAATGTTAAAAAGATGTTGCTTAACATGTTTCCGGCGCATTAAAAAACAAATTTAAGTTATTGCAATATAGTGTTTTAAGCTGATTATGCCGACAGGTGAATTTTAAAAATAAAAGCTCGGATTATCTGTATGCAAATTATAAATTTGTTGGGTCATTTGAAAGTGATAATATGTTTCAACTGAAAATAATTAATAACAACAAGGAGGTTTTATGACCAGGAAAAATGTAATTATAATTGGTGCCGCAGGTCGCGATTTTCATAATTTCAACACCTGTTACCGCGATAATGAGAATTACAATGTGGTTGCATTCACTGCTGCCCAGATTCCCGATATCGACGGGAGAAAATACCCGGCTGGTCTTGCCGGCAGGCTCTATCCCGATGGAATTCCCATTTTTGCCGAGGAAAGCCTTCCCGAGCTAATAAGAGATCTGAAGGTTGACGAATGTGTATTTTCGTACAGCGACGTGACATACCAGAAGGTAATGGCAACAGGTGCCATAGTCAATGCTGCCGGCGCTAATTTCGTTCTGCTCGGGCCCTCCGACACGATGATAAAGAGCAGGAAACCTGTTATTGCAGTTGGGGCTGTGAGGACAGGCTGCGGCAAGAGCCAGACTTCGCGCAGGGTGATAGAGCTTCTGATGGAAAGGGGGCTTAAGGTTGTGGCAGTGCGTCACCCTATGCCCTACGGTGACCTGCTTGCCCAGAAGGTTCAGCGTTTTGCTACTGTGGAGGATCTTAACAGGCATAACTGCACAGTGGAAGAGATGGAAGAGTATGAACCGCATGTTGTCAGGGGAAATGTGATTTATGCCGGTGTCGACTATGAGGCAATACTCCGGGCTGCCGAAGAAGATCCCTCGGGATGCGATGTAATACTTTGGGATGGAGGGAACAATGATTTTCCATTCTTCAGGCCCGATCTTATGATTACAGTTACCGACCCGCACCGCGCCGGACATGAATTGAAATACTATCCCGGTGAAGTTACGCTCAGGCTTGCCGATGTTGTCGTAATCAACAAAATGGACAGCGCTTCACCTGAAGCCATACAGGTTGTGCGCGAAAGCATCGATAAGGTAAACCCGGGAGCAATTGTTGTTGACGGTGCATCACCGATAAAGGTCGATGACCCATCTCTTATCAGGGGGAAAAGAGTACTTGTCGTCGAAGACGGACCAACGCTCACCCACGGTGAGATGAAGCTGGGGGCAGGAGTTGTTGCAGCAAGGAAATACGGGGCCTCAAAACTTATCGACCCGAGGCCTTATACTGTCGGCCGGCTCAGCGAGACATTCAGGCTGTATCCCGAAATCGGAACACTTCTTCCGGCAATGGGTTACGGAAACGAACAGCTCAGGGACCTCGAAACTACAATAAATTCAACCGATTGCGACAGTGTCATAATTGCCACGCCTATAGATCTCAACAGGATTATAAAGATCACAAAACCCAATACAAGGGTTTATTATGACCTCCAGGAGATAGGTGACCCAAATCTGTCACAGGTAATGGACGGCTTTGTGAAAAAGCACAATATCAGATAGCTGCCTGAATAAGGATTATACATCAGGAGCGCAGGGATCAGGTTTCAGAATCGCCCTGCGCTCTTCTGTTTTTATTTCGAGGGCCTGTACCTTGCGGCCCTGCCGTCACTTATAACCCCGTTCCAGTTGAGTCCGAAGCCAAAGTCATAGATGTTTCCTTCGCTGTCAGTGTGGCATGCCATATCGAAGGGCACATCCTCATTCTGAGTCTCAACAGTCTTCATGTCCGATGGCATCTGCAGCGGCAACAGCCCCGATGGTTCGGCGGCACCTGTTATGATATCAAGCATTGCCTGGTCCTGTACGTTGAAATTGAGGAGGATGGCATCTGCTTCCTTCTCGAATTCGCTGAATATCATCGGTTTTGATAAAACTACAGAGACAATCACCGGCTTCGATTTCATAGCCTTTCTTGTGTCGAGTACCATCTTCAGGTCATTTTCGTTTGAAGATGTAACGCTTTTTCCCCTGTAGGTTCTGTTTATAAAGGATTCGAGGGGATCGCCGCCTGCAAGGCTTGGATCACGGGCATCCTTTGCAGTATAGGGAAGATACTGGAGCGAAACCGGAACATAACCTGTTCCTTTCCTGGCGATATCGGCCCTGCTGTATCCTGTCCCTCCAGAAGGGCTCTCGATGAAAACAAGTGCCAGGTCAGCCTCTTCCGGATTATCAGTGACACTGAAGTATTTCTTTACAGTTTCTATGTTTACAGGATATTCGTACGATTCCGGGATCTCGCCCCTGAACATGTCAACACGTGCAGGTGTGTGTTTCCGGGGAACATAAACCTTAAGATTCCTGGCGGCAGGGAGTACCTTTCCCTTGTTTTTCAGCATCACAACAGACTTAAGCTGGGCCTCATATCCGGCTTTCATGAATTGCTCATTGCCCACTATTGCTGCGGTCTCGTCGATGTCGAGATAGGGATTCTCGAAAAGCCCGACCCTGAAGATATTCCTGAGCAGCCTGACGGCTGTAAGTTCCATTCTTTTTCTCATGAACTCCTCACCATGCTCCTTCACGCCCATATTGTAAGCCTCAATCACAGGGCCGGCGTCGTTGTTCCCGCCAAACTGGTCTACTCCGGCCATCATAATCCTGTAATGTCTTTCGGCAACAGTAAGCTTTTCTGCACCCCATGGAGTAGTGCCGAATCCGTCAACTGCCGTCAGGTCCTTTGTAACACCCCAGTCGGTGCATACCACACCGTCGTATCCGTATTCACCCCTGAGCATGTCATTGATTATGTAGCTGCTGAAACTGTTGCCGACGTTTTCATTATTCCTGGTGTCAATGCCGTAAGATATTGTATAATAAGGCATTACGGCCGATGCCATTGTGGTTGGTCCTGTCAGTTTAAAAGCACCTTCTGTGAAAGGGATCAGATGTTCCGCGAAGTTGTTTCCCGGGTAAACGGCGTATTTGCCATATGAGAAGTGAGCATCCCGTCCGCCTTCCCCCGGTCCTCCTCCCGGCCAGTGCTTAATCATTGCATTCACGCTTGAATAGCCCCATCCCCCGGCTATAACCTTGTCTTCAGGCGATGTCTGGAAACCGTCGACATAGGCTCTAGCCATATCGGCTGAGAGGAGAGGGCTCTCTCCAAAAGTTCCGTTTACCCTGCTCCAGCGGGGTTCTGTTGCTATGTCGATCTGCGGCGAGAGGGCTGTTGTAATTCCAAGAGCCCTGTATTCCCTGGCCGCAATGCTGCCAAAGTTCAGAACAAGTTCCGGGTCGAAGGAGGCAGCCATTCCAAGCGATCCCGGCCACATTGAAATCTGACCGGCAGACCCTGTATTATATTCTGCGTCAGATACCGAGCGGTGCCTGGGGTCGGAGCTGTTGTTTGCAGGAATGCCCAGTCCTGTGCCTTCGCACAGTGCCTGCATCTTGTTGTTCCACTTTGCAGCCGTCTCAGGATCCTTAACCGAGGTGATCAGGACATGGCGCAGGTTGTCCTTAGTGAGGAACTGCATCTGCTGATCGCTCAGGTCAGAAGCGTCTGCACCGCTTTCCGCGAATGGCTTCCCGTTGTATGTACTTGATCCGAAGCGGGTGCTGCCAGACGGTATTGACTGGTGTGCACTGTAGAGCATCAGTCCGGCAATCTGCTCAACCGACATTTGTGAAGCCAGGTCCCTTGCCCTTTCATCAGCAGGCAGCCTCCAGTCTTCATACAGGTCGAGCTCATTGTTCCTGTTAAGGTCCTTGAATGCCAGCCCGCTCACTGTAAGTATCCTGATTCCTGATGCAGTGTCATAGCCCAGGGTCTGCCCTCCCTTGTTTGTCACTATTCTCAGGGAACCTGTTCCGTTTTCTGTCCATTTTTTACAGCCGGGGAGAAGCAGCAGGATTGCCAGCATTGAAGCGCCGGCAAATGATATACTCTTTTTCATTTCGTAAGTATTGTTTATTGCTGGTTTGTATCGCGATCAGATTCGTGTCCTTATTTTCTTTGCCGCTTCCTCATACCCGGGTTTGTTCAGCAGGGCGAACATGTTTGTTTTATACGCTTCCACTCCCGGCTGGTCGAAGGGATTCACATCGAGTATGTACCCGCTTACGGCGCATGCAAGCTCAAATAAATATATCATTTCACCCAGGTATTGCTCGTTAAGCTCCGGGATACTGAATGTAATTATCGGAACTTTTCCGTCGCTGTGTGCAAGTGTTGTTCCAAGCTCTGCATTATAGTTAACTTCGGAAAGCCTTTTCCCGGCAAGATAATTAAGCTGGTCCGAGTCGTCCTTAGCGGTGGGGATCTCGAGTTTCCTTGAAGGATTCCTGACAGAGATTATTGTTTCGAAGAGGTTCCTCTGTCCCTCCTGTATGTACTGCCCGAGAGAATGGAGGTCGGTTGTAAGGTCTGCTGATGAGGGGTATATGCCCTTTCCTTCCTTCCCTTCGCTTTCACCGTATAGTTGTTTCCACCATTCGGTCATATAGTGCAGTTTGGGAGTGAAATTGACCATTATCTCGATATTTTTCCCCTCCTTAAGAAGCAGGTTCCTTGCCGCGGCATAGAGAAGCGCGGGGTTTGTATCGGCATTCCTGTTGTTGCGCGTCAGGAGCTCCATTGTTTTCGCACCGTTCACGAGGGCCCTGATGTTGAAACCGGCAAGTGCTATCGGCAGGAGTCCTACAGGCGACAGCACGGAATACCTTCCCCCGATGTTGTCGGGGATAACGAAGGTTTCGTAACCGTTTGTTTCGGCCATAGTCCTGAGCGCTCCCTTTTTTTCATCTGTGATTGCTATTATCCTGTCGGCTGCCCTGGCCTTTCCTGCCTTTTTCTCGAGATGATCCCTTATTATCCTGAAGGCAATTGCCGGTTCTGTTGTTGTCCCCGACTTAGAAATAACCACAATAGAATATTCCCTTCCGTCGAGAACGTCAAGGAGGTCAGCAAGGTAATCCTCGCATATGTTCTGCCCGGCAAATATGATATCATGTTGTTTGTCTTTTCCCTGCTGCCTGAAGGAGTGCGACAATGCTTCAATTACGGCCCTTGATCCGAGGTACGACCCGCCAATACCGATTACAACCGTGGTGCCGGAGACCGATCTCAGGTGTTTTGCAGTTTTTTCAATCCTGTCAAGCTGTGGTGCTATATCATCGGGCAGCGAGAGCCAGCCAAGGAAGTCGCTTCCGGCTCCGCTTCCGGAATTAAGTGCATCAAGGTGCCTTACCGACTGATGTGCGAGGGCAAGGATCTCTTCCATTGACACAAATCCGGCAGTGTGTTTAAGGTTTAAGGAAAGCTTTTCTTTCATCTTATTTATTATTATGATAATCGCTGTTTGAATTCAATGTAAAGTTAATAAAAATGGGCTGCACCTGATTTGTGCAGCCCATTAAATAGGAATTGTATATATTGATGTGACACTACTTCCTGTGAATCCCTCCGGCGCTTGAAGAGTGCGCATCGAGGAACTTCGGGTTTCCAGTATAGTTAATATCCCCAGCGCTCGAGGCCCTGGCTGTAAGCCTTTCAGAAACATTTACATTCGCATCCCCTGCGCTTGAAACTGAAAGATCCGCTTCCCTGACCTTAAGGTCCCAGGCGTTAAGGTCGCCGGCACTGCTCAGGTCTGCCTCCATTATGTCAGATTCTCCCGTAAGAGTAACGTTTCCTGAACTGCTTATGTCGATCTCAAGGTCCTTCGTGTAAACCTCCAGCCTGACGTCTCCGGCGCTGCTGACGTTGATCTTCAGGTTCCCGGCCCTGACGGGTGATTCACCGACAACATCCCCTGCACTCGACACTGTGATCCTGCTTATATCCTTCATTGTTACATACACTCTCTGCTTCTCAGCCTTCCTGATGTTCACATTGTCTGAATACACGTTAAGCGCCCCGTTCCTTATCTCTGTAAGTATGTACTCGTGAAGGTTATCGTCGGCTTCAACTTTTATCGATTCGCTTGCGCCCTGCCTCAGGAATACATCGATGCCGGAGCTGACCTTCAGTTCGCTGAATGAACCGGCCTGCCTGTCTTTTGTAACAACTTTTCCGCTGCCATATACTGTCCTGTTGAACTGCGCTGATGCTGATGCCAGGAAGAGTGTCAGCAATACGGCTGTAGTTAATAATCTGGGTGTTTTCATTTCCATATTTATTTGTTTCATACTGAATTTCTACTGAATAAAGACAGAGAAAATTATGAAACGCTGCATTGTTGTCAGTGCCATTTGAACACCTTCAGCCCGGCGGCGAAAAAGACAAGGCCCGTTGCAGTCAGGATGAATGCAGGCAACATCACCTCTGCAAAGCCTGCTCCCTCATTGAAGATGCTGCGGATACCATCGGTAAGGGTTGTAAGAGGAAGGTTCCTTATAAAGGGCAGGCTCCATTCAGGAAAATTCTGGTAGCTGAAGAAGATCCCCGAGAGGACCATCATGGGAGTGACGACAAAGTTTATGAGTCCGTTGCCGACCTCAGTATTGGATGTGTGCGATGAAACAAGGATTGCCATGCCTGAAAATGCAATATTCCCGGCTATATAGAGCATTACAAGGGCGGAAATGTCTCCCTGTATTGACATATCGAAGGCAAGCAGGGCGAATACTATCAGAACTGCAGATTCAATGAAGTTCATTGTCACCCTTACGGTAATCAGAGCAATCAGGAAATGTGATTTTTTCATGGGAGTTGCAACGAGTCTTCTCAGCAGCTTCTTGGAGCGCTTTTCAATTATTCCGTAGCTGATGCCCCACATGCATGACATCATTACCCCAAGGGTTATCAGGCCAGGCACAAGAAAATCTATGTACCTTGTTCCTGTTACAGTGAGTGGTTTAATATAACTGTTGTCATGCTCTGCGGATTTATTTTCATTACCGATGAAGCTTAAAAGTTTGAGATATGTAAGCTCCGCATCGGAGTTCATAGGGTCAAAATTGTATGCCACGGAATCCCTTGAAGATGTCAGCAGAACGTTCACAGTTCCCCGCTTCAGTAGTGTCATGCCTTCTGTGGAGTCCATGATATGGAACAGGAAAACCGAATTCCCGAGCCTTTCATCGCGGATTTCATATTTCCAGTCCCAGCCGGCACCTTCCGTGCCCGTATTTCTCTCTGCTTCAGAATCCAGGAGCCTGTGGATCATTGAACCCTTGTCGCCGGTGAGCACTGCTATTTTTCTTGTGGATTCTGTTTTCCCTGTGAAAGCGAGGCCCAGGCCAAGCGACATCAGAATGGGGAAAAGGATTCCCCAGAAAAGCACTCCCGGTTCCCTGATGATCTCACGGAAAAGTGCGGAGGTGAGCTGCCAGAGCTGCTTAATTCTGAACCACTTCATCATCAATGGTGCGGCCGGTGAGTGAAACAAATAGGTCATCGAGCCTTTTTCTGCGGTATTCCTGTCTTTCAGGGGCAGCCTCCAGCAGTTGTTCAAGCGTGCCTTCCATCAGTATCCGGCCCCTGTCCATAATGATAATGTATTCGCAGAGGTTTTCAGCTTCCTCCATGTAATGGGTTGTAAGAATCAGCGATGTCCCTGAATCTTTTTTCAGTTGCTTCAGGATATCCCATATTTCCCTTCTTGCGTTTGGATCGAGCCCTGTTGTTGGTTCGTCGAGGAGCAGTATTTCGGGTTTGTTTATGAGTGCAATGCCAATTGCAAGCCTCTGCCTCTGGCCTCCCGAAAGGTTTACGACATATGATTTCTTCTTTTCGGCCAGTCCCGTCAGATGCAGTATTTCTTCAACCCTTTCCCTGCCCAGGTCAAAAAACCTTGCAAAGAGCAAAAGAGTCTCACTGACTCTTAACTTGTCAATAAACCTGGTTTCCTGGAGTGAGAGGCCTATTATCCTGTGGAGCTGATCCTCGTTTCCCTTCCATTTAAGTCCCTTTATTGTAATTTCTCCCTTGTCGGGCTTCTGGATGCCTTCGATCATTTCCACGAGTGTGGTCTTGCCTGCTCCGTTGGGTCCGAGGATGGCAACATACCTTCCCCTGGGAATTGTAAGGCTCACTCCTTTGACAGCCTCCACCGCCCTGAAGGATTTCCATACATCGCGCACTTCTATTACCCCGGGTTCATTCATTCGAAATCACTCTCTTGTAAATAAACATCAGGGGATCCGTAAAGTTTCTTGCGGTGGAGGGAAACTTCCCTGCAGGGGTT
This sequence comes from Bacteroidales bacterium, assembly GCA_025455505.1. Lineage (GTDB taxonomy): Bacteria > Bacteroidota > Bacteroidia > Bacteroidales > VadinHA17 > LD21. Next base: position 702 of record JALOMK010000061.1, on the reverse strand, counting down.
ATTTTGTTCCGAATATCCTGTCGCCTGCATCTCCCAGGCCGGGAACAATATAGCCATTCTCATTAAGTTTCTCATCGTAGCCTGCCAGGTAAACCTGTACATCAGGATGGTCAGCGGCTATTCTCGCTGCTCCTTCCGGAGCTCCTACAACGCAGACAAGCTTTATTGTCCTCGCACCATGCTCCTTAAGTACCGAAATAGCCGCACTGGAGCTTCCTCCCGTAGCCAGCATCGGATCGAGCAGCAATACAACTGAACCCGGAAGATTTTCTGGGAACTTCGAATAGTAAGTCATCGGTTTCAGGGTAACATGATCCCTGTACATTCCGATATGCCCCACCCTTGCGGAAGGTATCAGGTTTCTTATTCCGTCGACCATTCCAAGTCCGGCCCTGAGCACAGGAACAATAACTATGTCTGCGGCAAGTTCCTCGGTTTCACAGATTCCCATCGGCGTCTCGACTGACACGGGCTTCACAGGGAGATCGCGGGTGATCTCATAGGCCATCAACCCTGCTATCTCCTCGAGCGTCTCACTGAAGTCTTTTGTTGTCGTATCCCTGTGCCGTAGCAGGGCAAGCTTATGTGTAAGCAGGGGGTGTTTCAGGACGTGCAGCATGAAGCGATTATTTTGAAGTGGGACTTTACTATAACTTGAACAGAGACATGTCGAGTGAGCGGACATTGTTCCTGAAGGCCACT
>JALOMK010000349.1 GCA_025455505.1 Bacteroidales bacterium | reverse complement strand
TGCACCTGGTTGTCGACCCTCTGGTCGAGCGGGTTGAAAAGCTCAAACTCCACGGGATGGCCCGACGGCAGTTCTTTTTTCATGTCCTTCACGAAAACTGAAAGGAAGATCGAATCACCCGGGCGCCACACATCCCTTTCCCCGAACACATAGGCTTTTATTCCCTTCTCGGGCCTCGCCCCTCCGACGTCAAATGAACTCATCGACAGCGATGACCCGTCATTTGTCCTGAGGTAGTTCCTGTCCTTGTCTTTCTTCACTATCACAAGGAAGGGCTTCCGTTCGCAGCGCAGGGCAACGGTGCCTTCAGGACTTGTCGCTCCTTTTGCCAGGGGCTGCAGCTGGTAATCGAACAGCTCCACTGAAGCCTCATTCACGGGAAGGGCTGTTATGAGGTCACTCACAATCACATTCATTATCCTGTCCTCGCCCATCTTGGCTATTATCCCGAAATTCGATGCAAGGATTGTCCCGGTCACCTTCCTGTCGGGACTGTAATAGGCGTCGAGGCAGGGATTGTCACGGTCTCTCCAGTTGAAATCTGAATTATAGTAAATCTCATCGCTCTCATCATCGAAATATCCCTCCGGATCATCCCAGAACGATTGTGTGAGCTCCGCCGCCCTGTCGAGAAGCTCCTCGTATTTCCCGGGGCTGTTCTCTCCCGCGCAGGGATATAGTGAGTATGATCTTCTCATCCCCAGTATTACCTTGTAAAGCACGCCGGGTTCAACATTAATATAGTCCGAAAGGTCTATGGTATGGAGGTTCCAGCCTGTACTGCTCATGTCGGGAGTTTTCACAAGGTCGACTCTGCCCGACCAGACAGGCCGCCCGAAGCGTTTCAGTCCATAGCCCCTGTCGAGGTCGCTCTCCTGCAGGAAGTAAGGAAGATTATTCTCGTAGATCTTGATTATTTTAAGGTCGACAGCCTTCAGGCTTGCCGCCCTGAAGGGGAAGATAAGGTTATCCGATGCGGGGACTATCACTCCTCTGCCGGCAAGCTCTATTGAAGGAGGGACAACGGAAAAATCGATGTCTTTCGTGACATCCGAACCGAGGGTAAGTCCTTCGGTGTTCTTCACTGACATGTCCACCGTAAGCTGCACCTGGCTGCTGAACCTTACTGCAGGGAAGAGGCTTACTATGTTTGAATTTACAGATATGCCGGCGGGGGATGAGGGATTGAACGTGAAGAGTCCCTCGTTGTCGGCTTCCGCGTCGACGGGATCGGAGAAGACAACATCGATCTTCTGATCCTGGCTGCCGGAATGTTTTATGCTGAGCACCCTGAAATCGCCTTTCCGCGGTATTGCCACCTTCAGGCTTCCTTTCTGCTTCACGCCGCCGGGCTGGCCGTTCCATTGCAGTTCAAGGATTTCTTCCTTGTCCTTCCTTTCGATGCCGCTCACTGTAAACCTGTGGACAAGCTCCGAAGAATGGTCCCATTCGGGAGTAAGTTCCTTTCTTCCCGACTTCACTTTCAGGAAACGTTCAGTTTCGGAGGCGTCGATGATATCGGATGTTGATATTTCGCCGCTCAGCTTATACGAGCCTGTGCCTGTGGCTTCGGGCGGACCGGCAGTGACCCTGAAATCCTTTTTTACAGCCTGTATCCTTATCGGGAAGAGGCTGAGTCTTTCCTGCACGTCGGCCATCCTTGCAAGGTTTAGTGTGCCCGTGTAGCTTTTGCCCGATTCAAGAGGCCGTGCCGGGGTGAATACAAGGGTCACCTCGTCCTTCCATTCTGTTTTTCCCCTAAGCTCAGGTTTGAAATCAAAGAGGGGCATTGCTTTTTTATTGCACTTTGCCGCAAATTCGGGGGTGAACCTGATTTCGATTGCCGCTCGCGACGGGATGACGCCTGAGGTATATCCGGATATATATTCAGTAAAGCCCCTGTCGATCATCAGGGGCACGGGCGGCTTCTGGAATGCTTTGATTTCAGGCAGTCGCACGTCTCCCTTATCTTTTGATATGCAGGAGAATGCAAGAATGGCAAGCACGAAGAATGAAAGAGGCTTGAGGGTTTTCATGGGCGGAAGGATAAGTTAAAGGCAAAATTAAGCAAAAGAGCAGATGCAGGAAGTAAAAACTATAAGCTTTATTGTAACGATGCCGACGAGATCAGTTTATCAGGGAGTAACCATTTCAGTGCGCAACTTGTTCACATAGTCGCGTATTGAATTCAGTATGTCTGTTGTCACTGTCATTTCGCTGCCAGAGGAGAGCAGGACCTGTTTCTGAAGGTCGATCTCAAGGTCGTCTTTCCTGTACGAGATTTCATAGGAATCGAAATAACGCTTGAGGTACTTAAGTTTTTTTGAGTAATACACTACAACCGGATCGTCGTAGTAGTTCTTCAGGAGGCTAAGGAGGGCGTTGAGGGTATATTTTTGTTCTGCAATCTTCTGGACAACCTGGGGATCGGGTTTTTCAGGATTATAGACAAGCTGTGTTGAGAGGTACAGGGCCTCCACCCATCCTCCCATAATTATAAGACCGGCAGTGCTCTCGCGTCCCGTGCTCCTGAGGTGTTCATCCATCTGCCTGTAGGCTGTGTTGACCATCGACATTATCGTATCGATGTCGGACATGCTTCCCTGTAACCTTTCGGCGGGAAGCGTAATTATGTTCTCAGGGATGCCGAGGTTATATGTCATCGAGCGTATCACGTCAAGGTAGTTTATGAAATCCTGTCCCACTCCGAACATCTTGAGGTAGCCGAGGTCGACCCCGTAGATGCCGGTATTGATGGCGGTCCCTGAGCTGCTGAGGTAGAGGTCGCGGTTGCTTACAGGGTTGAGTGCGGCGCTGTTGAAGGGTATGCCGAGGCGGTCAAATATAGCGCAGATCTCGACGGGAGTGAGGACCCCGTAGAAAATAATGTTTTTTGCCGGGGCTGCAGCTTCGGGATTTGCTGTTTCGCTGTATGTGGAAAATGAAGGCTTCCGGAATTCCTCTTCGGAAGGGCGCCAGGTGCAG